>JALWTH010000076.1 GCA_027082975.1 Paracoccaceae bacterium
GAACGCGCGGGGTATGATGGGCGGGGTATGCGGGGCAAACGACAGGTGCGCCGGCACATGCGCCCGCCTCATGCCTGCCCGGCCCCGCTCTCTTCTTCGGCCAGCAGCGCCCGCAACCCCTCGCGGTAGGTGGGATAGAGCAGGCGGATACCGAGTTCGCGCTTGATCCGCTCGTTGCGCACGCGCTTTGACTCCGCATAGAAGCTGCGCGCCATCGGGGTCATCTGGGCGCTGGCATAATCCTCGGCCGGAGGCACCGGCAGGCCCAGAAGCTCGGCGGCAAAGGCCAGCACCTCTTCGGGCGGCGCGGCCTCGTCATCGCAGACATTGTAGATGCGCCCGGGCGCCGGGGCGGCCATGGAGGCGCGCAGCACCTGCACGATATCGGCCACATGGGCGCGCGAAAACACCTGCCCCGGCTTGACGATCCGCCGCGCCGTGCCCCGGCGCAGCTTGGCAAAGGGGCCGCGCCCGGGGCCGTAGATGCCGGCGAGGCGAAAGATGTGCAGCTTCAGGCCCGTGCGCGCGGCCAGTTCCTGCCAGGCGGCTTCGGCGGCCACGCGCAATGCGCCGCGCCGGGTGGCCGGGCGCGGGGGCGTGTCCTCGTCCACCCAGCCGCCGCCATGGTCGCCATAGACGCCGATGGTGGAGAGGTAGCCGACCCAGCGAAGGCCCGGCGCTGCCGCCGCGATCTCATCGCCCAGCGCGGCCAGCACCGGGTCGCCCGCCTCGCCGGGGGCGATGGACAACAGCAGATGCGTGGCCTCCCCCAGGGCCGCGCCCATATCCGTGCCCGGCCATTTGCGCGTGCCGCCGCCGCCTTCGCGGCTCGTCCCCGTGACCTGCCATTCGCCTTCCAGCGCCGCCCTCAGCGCGCTGCCGGTATAGCCCTGTCCGAAAATCAGCAGTTTCTTCATGGCCGCACTATGGACTGCGGCGCGCAGATACCCAAGGACCAATCCGCGGCCGGGGCTATTTTCCCTTCCACACCGGATCGCGCTTTTCGGCAAAGGCGCGCGCGCCCTCCAGCTGGTCCTCGGAGCCATAGAGCATGTCCACCGTGGGCAATTGCCGGCGGGTGATGCGGTTCATCACGTCCTGAAACCTGCTGGCCTCTGCCTCGCGCACCACTTCCTTGATCGCCGCATATACCAGCGGCGGGCCCGAGGCGATCAGGCCGGCCATCTCGCGGGCGCGCGCCATCAGCGCCGCCGCCGGCACCACCTCGTTGACCAGCCCCCAGCGATGCGCCTCTTCGGCGTCGAACCAGCGCCCGGTCAGCAAGAGCTCCATGGCGATGTGATAGGGGATGCGCTTGGGCAGCTTGATGCTGGCCGCATCCGCGAGCGTGCCGGAGCGGATTTCCGGCAGGGCAAAGCGCGCGTGATCGGCGGCCAGGATGATGTCGGCCGAAAGCGCCAGCTCCAGCCCGCCGCCGCAGGCAATGCCGTTGACGGCGGCGATCACCGGCTTGTTCATGTCGCGCAGCTCCTGCAGGCCGCCAAAGCCCCCGACCCCGTAATCGCCATCCACCGCCTCGCCATCCGCCGCCGCCTTCAGGTCCCATCCGGGGCAGAAGAACTTCTCCCCCCCGCCGGTCAGGATCGCGACCCTGAGGCCGGGATCGTCGCGAAAGTCGCGAAAAACCTCGCCCATGATCCGGCTGGTGGCGAGGTCGATCGCATTGGCCCTGGGTCGGTCCAGCGTGACTTCGAGCACCGCGCCGGCACGGCGGGTCTTGATCGGATTACTCATCTGCGGCCTCCCTCAGCAACGCATCCGCCGCCACGGCGCGCCCGGGCGTGCAGATCAGCGGGTTTATCTCAATCTCACCGACCCGCCCGGCATTGGCAAGCACATAGGCCTGCAATGCCTCAACGGCGTCGAGAATGGCCGGCAGATGGGCGCCCGGCGCGCCGCGAAAGCCCGCCAGCAGCGGCGCCATGCGCAGGCGTTGCAGGGCGTCCGCCACCGCCTCCCGCCCGGCGGGCACCAGCAGCGAAACGGAGTCGTCCAGCAGTTCGGCCTGCCTCCCCCCGGCGGCCAGCGTCAGCACGAAGCCATGGGCCGCATCGCGGGTGATCCCGACCAGCAGTTCGGCCACGCCGCCGGTGACCATCTCCTCCGTCAGGAAACTGTCGGCCGGCATTGCCGCGGCGGCCGCCGCCACCTCCGCCGCGCTGGCGAGCGACAGGGCGACCAGCCCGGCCTCGCTCTTGTGCGCCACGCCCAGCCCCTTGAGCACCACCGGAAAGGCCAGCCCGCGCGCATCCGCCCCCCGATTGGCGCGCGGCACTTCCAGCCCGAAGCCCGCCAGCCGCGCCTTGGCCGCGGCTTCGTCCACCAGCCGCGCTTCGCCTGCCCGGCCGGGCAGCAGCAGGGGCTCGGGCGCCGGAGCGCGAAGCCCGGCCGCCGCCTCTGCCGCGCCCAGCGCCTCTTCGAGCCCGCCGATGGGCACCACCCCGCCCGCCAGCAACCGGCGCGCAATATCCTCGGGCATCAGCTCCGGCAGGGTCGCCACCACGGCGATATTGGCCCCGGTGCCGGCGCGCACCGCAAGCGCCGCATCGGTGGCGCATTGCCAGTCCGAAGCATCGCTGATCGCGGCGCGGGGATAGTCCACGATGATCAGGGTGAGGGCCAGGGACGGGTCGATCATGGCCCCCCATGCCCGTGCCATCGCCTCGGTGTCGCGCCAGATATAGGTGTGGTAATCCAAGGGGTTGGCCAAGGCGACCATGGGCCCCAGCGCCGCCCGCAGCGCCGCGCGCTGGCGCCTGTTGAGCGCCGGAAAGCTGAGCGCGCGCGCCGCGGCCGCGTCGGCGACCAGCCCCGCCTCCCCGCCCGAACAGGAGATCGAAGCGAGCCGGTTCGAGGCAAGCGGGCCGCAGACATGCAAAAGCTTCAGCGCCTCCAGAAAGACCGGCAGGCTGTCCACCCGGGCAATGCCCAGACGCGCCAGCAGCGCCGCCGCGCCCGCTTCCCCGCCCGCCAGCGAAGCGGTGTGGCTCACCGCCGCCGCGCGCGCCTGCACCGAGCGCCCGACCTTGAGCGCGACAAGCGGCACGCCGCGCGCATGGGCCTTGGCCGCCAGCCCCTCCCACTGGCGCAAATCGCCAAAGCCCTCCACATGCAGGCCAATGGCCGTGATGCGGCTGTCCTCCAGCAATGCAGAAGCGATTTCCGCCTGGCTGGTCTGCGCCATGTTTCCGCAGGTCACCATGCAAGCGATCGGCAGGGCGCGGGCCTGCATGGTCAGGTTGATGGCGATGTTGGAGCTCTGCGTCAGGATGGCCACGCCCCGCGCCACCGGCCGGCAACCATGCTGGTCCGGCCAGATCGCCACCCCGTCCAGCGCGTTGATGAAGCCGTAGCAATTGGGCCCCAGGATCGGCATGTCGCCCGCCGCCCGCAACAGGCGCGCCTGCAGATCGCCGCCGCCCGCATCCTCGGCGCCTGCCTCGGAAAACCCGCTGGCAAAACACACCGCGCCCCCCGCGCCCATCCCGGCAAGTGCCGCGACCGCGCCGATGGTCGCACGCCGGTTGATGCCGACAAAGGCCGCATCCGGCACCCCGGGCAGATCTTCCAGCCGCGCATGGACCCCCTCGCCGCCACGGGGATGGACCCGCCAGAGCGGACCGGAAAACCCGGCCTTTCGCGCCTGCGCCACCACCGCGGCGCACCAGTCCCCGCCGCCAATCACCGCGATACTGCGCGGGCTGAACAATCTCTCGAGGTCACGAGTCACGGCGCGGGTCCCGCCAGAGATTTCATGCCTTCGGCGAGGATATTTGTGAACAGAAGAAGCCAAATACCCCCGACGCCACCACCGGCGCCGGGGGCTTCTCCTGTTACGGCCATCGGCGTCCCCGCCTGTACCGCAGAATCAGAATGACACATCAAGGTTAACATCTGGTTTCTTCTTCTGTTCAAAAATATCCCGGGGGGGTCTGGGGGGCTGGCCCCCCAGCGGGTCGTGCAGGCTTGCCTGCGCGAAACCCGATCATGCGCCCAGCGCCCGGAGCATTTCGCGGGCGATGATATGGCGCTGGATTTCGGATGTCCCGTCCCATATCCGCTCCACCCGCGCATCGCGCCAGAAGCGCTCCAGCGGGTAATCGTCCATCAGACCCATGCCGCCATGCACCTGGATCGCCGCATCGGTCACCCGCCCCAGCATCTCGCTGGCAAAGAGCTTGGCCGAGGCGATTTCGCGATTGGCGGGCAGGCCCTGGTCGAGCCGGTCGGCGGCGGCCAGAGTCAGCAGGTCGGCGGCGTCGATTTCGGTGATCATGTCCGCAAGCTGGAAGCCAACGCCCTGGAAACGCCCGATCTTCTGGCCGAACTGTTCGCGCTCCGCGGCGTAGGAGAGGGCGTGGTCAAACACCCGCCGCGCGCGCCCCACGCTCATCGCCGCGACCGTGATCCGGGTCGCGTAGAGCCATTCGTTCATCACCGCATAGCCGCCATCGACCGCGCCCAGCACCTGCGCATCGGGCAGGCGGCAATCGTCGAATTCGAGGATCATGTTCCTGTAACCACGGTGGCTGACCGATCTGTAGCCCTCGCGGAGGGTAAAGCCGGGCGTGCCGCGATCGACCAGAAAGGCAGTGAGCGTTTTCTTCTTCCCGTGCGGCGTGTCCTCCTCTCCGGTGGCGACGAACACGATCACGAAATCGGCGTGGTCGGCGCCGGAGATGAAGTGCTTGGTGCCGTTGAGCACCCAGTCGCCGCCGTCGCGCCGGGCGGTGGCCTTCATCCCGCGCACGTCCGAGCCCGCGCCCGGCTCGGTCATCGCCAGCGCGTCCATGCGCTCGCCGCGCACGGCGGGCAGCAGGTAGCGCTCGACCTGCGCGCCCTCACAGGCCATGAGGATATTCTGCGGCCGGCCGAAAAAGTGGGTGAGCGCCATGGAGCCGCGCCCAAGCTCGCGCTCGACAAGGGCGAATTCGAGGTGGCTCAGTCCCGCCCCGCCGACGCTTTCGGGAAAGTTGCAGGCGTAAAAGCCAAGCTCGATGGTCTTGCGCCTGATCTCGTCGGCCAGCTCGGCGGGCACTTCGCCGCTGCGTTCGACCAGCTCTTCGTGTGGGTAGATTTCCTTTTCCACAAAGGCGCGCACCGTGGCGGCGATCATTTCCTGCTCCTGGCTCAGCCCGTATTGCATCGGCCCCTCCCTTTCCTCCACAAGGCCATGCAAAACGCGACCCCGCTCGCCTGAAAGCGACCTTTCCGGGTGTGATCCGGGTGTGGCCAGAGGTCAGGTCCGGGGCGCGTTTCGGGGCTTGCGCCGGGCGGAAAAATTTGAACAATAGGTCAATGGAATACGCATCCCTGAAATCATGGCCCGACGCAGCGGCGCAGCTTGTCGCCGTCGCTGCCGGGCGCGCGGCGGCCGACCTGGTGATCCGGGGCGGCAAGGTGGTCAACGTGCATACGCGCGAGGTGCTGGATGGCTGGCAGGTGGCCATTGCCGCCGGGCGCTTTGCCTATGTGGGGCCGGATGCAAGCCATTGCACGGGGCCCGATACGCAGGTGATCGAGGCCGAGGGGCAGTATCTGATCCCCGGCCTGTGCGACGCGCATATGCATATCGAGAGCGGGATGCTGACGCCCGCCGAATTCGCCCGCGCGGTGATCCCCCATGGCACCACCTCCATGTTCGTGGACCCGCACGAGATCGCCAATGTGCTGGGGCTCGAAGGCGTGCGGCTGATGCATGACGAGGCGCTCCTGCAGCCGATCAACATCTTCACCCAGATGCCCTCCTGCGCGCCCTCGGCGCCCGGGCTCGAGACCACCGGCCACGAGATCACGCCGGAGGATGTGGCCGAGGCGATGACCTGGCCCGGCATTATCGGGCTTGGCGAGATGATGAACTTCCCCGGCGTGATCAACGGCGACCAGAAGATGCTGGCCGAGATCGCCGCCACCCAGCGCGCCGGCAAGACCGTGGGCGGCCATTATGCGAGCCCCGATCTCGGCCCCGATTTCCACGCCTATGCGGCGGGCGGGCCGGCGGACGACCACGAAGGCACCTGCGAGGCCGATGCCATTGCCCGGGTGCGCCAGGGGATGAAGAGCATGATGCGGCTGGGCTCGGCCTGGTATGACGTGGAGAGCCAGATCACCGCCGTCACCGAAAAGGGGCTCGACCCGCGCGGCTTCATCCTCTGCACCGACGATTGCCACTCGGGCACCCTGGTCCATGACGGGCACATGAACCGGGTGGTGCGCCACGCCATTGCCTGCGGCGCCGACCCGCTCATCGCCCTGCAAATGGCCACCATCAACACCGCCTGCCATTTCGGCCTCGAGCGAGAACTGGGCCAGATCGCCCCGGGCCGGCGGGCCGATGTGATCCTGACCGACGACCTGACGAGCCTGCCGGTCAACCGGGTCATCGCCCGCGGCGTCAGCGTGGCCGAGGCGGGCAGGGTCACGGTGGACTGCCCGCATATCGACTGGCCCGCAAGCGCGCGCAGCACCGTGCGCATGGGGGCCGACAAGAGCGCGGCCGATTTCGAGATCCGCGCGCCCGAGGGGCGCGAGCGGGTGCGGGTGCGCGTGATCGGCGTGGTCGAAAATCAGGCCCCGACCCGGGCGCTGGAGGCGGAGTTGACAGCTGTCAACTCCATCGTCGAGGGCGACGAGGCGCAGGACATCTGCCAGATCGCCCTGGTCGAGCGCCACCGGGCGACCGGCAGGGTGGTCAACGCCTTCGTCTCCGGCTTCGGCTACAGGGGCCGCATGGCCATGGCCTCCACCGTGGCCCATGACAGCCACCACATGATCGTGATCGGCACTTCGCGCGAGGACATGGCGCGCGCCGCCAACCGCCTGCACGAGGTGGGCGGCGGCGTCACCGTCTGGCAGGACGGGCGCGAACTGGCGCTGGTGGAATTGCCCATCGCGGGCCTGATCAGCGACGACCACGCCGAAAGCGTCGCTGCAAAGGCGCAGGCCATGGTCGAGGCGATGCAGGCTTGCGGCTGCACGCTCAACAACGCCTACATGCAGCACTCGCTGCTGGCGCTGGTGGTGATCCCGCAGCTGCGCATTTCCGACAGGGGGCTGGTGGATGTGACGCGCTTTGAGGTAACCGACCTGTTCGTGGAGGACGAATGAACTCGCAAAAAACGATAACGAGGGTCGAAACCCCGGAAATGGGCGAACATGTCGCCTTTGAAGACGCGACCGGAGCCGTCGCTTATCTCGAGCAGCTTCATGCCGAGGCCTGCGCCTTTCTGCGCGCGCATTTCACCCGGGTCATGGGCGGCGAGCGGCCCGGGGCGCGCTATCGGGCCTTTTACCCCGAGATCCGCCTGACCACCACCAGCCACGCGCGCAATGACAGCCGGCTGAGCTTCGGCCATGTGGCCGGCCCCGGCACCTATGCCACCACGATCACCCGGCCGGACCTGTTTCGCAACTATCTCGCGCAGCAGATCGCGCTCCTGCTCAAGAACCACGAAGTGCCGGTCCTGATCGGCCCGTCCGGGACCCCGATCCCGGTGCATTTCGCCCTGTCGGGCCACGGGGTCACGGTGCCGCAGGAAGGGGCGATGGACTTTCCGCTGCGCGACGTGTTCGACGTGCCCGATCTCGATACGACCAATGACAATATCGTCAACGGGCTGGGCTTTCGCTACGAGGACGGCGCCCGGCCGCTGGCGCCCTTTACCGCCCAGCGGGTGGATTATTCGCTGGCGCGGCTCGCCCATTACACGGCCACCGATCCCGAGCATTTTCAGAACCATGTGCTGTTTACCAACTACCAGTTCTATGTGGAGGAGTTCGAGGCCTATGCGCGCAAGGTGCTCGCCGACCCGGCCAGCGGCTATACCGCCCTCGTCGGGCCGGGCAATCGGGAGATCACCACGGCCGAGGCGCCGCTGCCCGCCCCGGCCAAGCTGCCGCAGATGCCCAGCTACCACCTCAAGCGCGCCGACGGCTCCGGCATCACGCTCGTCAATATCGGCGTCGGCCCGTCCAATGCCAAGACCGCCACCGACCATATCGCCGTGCTGCGCCCGCACGCCTGGCTGATGCTGGGCCATTGCGCGGGGCTGCGCAACTC
>JALWTH010000077.1 GCA_027082975.1 Paracoccaceae bacterium
CGCATTCGCCCTGAGCGCCCCTCTCTCCGCCTCCGCCCGCGCCGCCACCAGCACCGCGCCGGGCGCCCCCAGCAGCCGCGCGCCTTCGGGCAGGGCAAGGCCGGCGACGCGGTAGCGCCCCGGGGCGAGCCACAGCGCCCGGCCTTTGGCCGCAGCCTGCCGGAGCGCCGCGGCCAGCGCCGCGCTCTGGTCGCCGCCACCGGGCGCGGGGGTGAATTCCAGCGCTCCGGCCGCGCCGCTGGCGGGCGCGGAAAGGGCGGGCAGGAGCGCCGGGGCGCTCAGGGCGAATGCGCTCCCGGTGCGCAGAAACCGGCGTCGGCTGAAATGAGCAGTGTCGCGGCTGTGCATGACCCCTCCGCAATGCATGGCTCTCCACATTGCCCGCCCAGCCTAGCCGCCTTGGCAAATCCGCTCAATCCGCCTATCACGGGGGAGTGAGCCGACCGGCACAGAGAGAGACGATGCCCGCGCAAATCAGAGCCCGGCGATGAATGCCGCCCCCGAAATCGAAGCGCTGATCGAGCTGATGGCGCGCCTGCCCGGCCTTGGACCGCGCTCGGCGCGCCGGGCGGTGCTGCACCTGATCCGCAAGCGCGGCCTGCTGCTGGCTCCGCTGGCCGAGGCGATGGCCGAAGTGGCGGCCACGGCGCGCGAATGCCTCACCTGCGGCAATATCGCCACCAGCGACACCTGCGATATCTGCGCCAGCGAAAAGCGCGCCACCGGCGAGCTTTGCGTGGTCGAGGACGTGGCCGACCTCTGGGCGATGGAGCGCGCCGGCAGCTTTGGCGGGCGCTATCATGTGCTCGGCGGCACGCTCAGCGCGCTCGATGCGGTGGGGCCCGAGGAGCTTGGCATCCCGCGGCTGGTGCGCCGGGTGGGCGAAGAGAATATCCGCGAGGTGATCCTCGCGCTCGCCGCCACGGTCGATGGCCAGACCACCGCCCATTACATCGCCGAGGCGCTGGCCGGGCGCTGCAGCGTCACCTCGCTCGCGCAGGGGGTGCCGATCGGCGGCGAGCTTGACTATCTCGACGACGGCACCATTACTGCGGCGCTCAAGGCCCGGCGCAGCCTGTAGAGCGCCCTACAGCGCGGCGCTGAGCCGGGCCACCAGCGCGCGAAACTCCCGGTCATCTCCCCCCAGCGCGGCGACAAGCTCGGCCTCGTAGGCCCGGGCCAGCGGGGCAAGCTCTTCGACCATCTGCCGGCCCGCCTCGGTCAGCGACAATTCCACCAGCCGCCGGTCGCTCCGGCTTTCCACCTTGCGGACGTAGCCCTTGGCCTCGAGCCGCGAGGCGGCGCGGCTGACCTTGGGCTTGTCCATGTTCACCCGCCGGCAGATCTCCCGCACGCTCACCGCGTCTTCCTGGCTCAGATGCGCCACCACCCGCCACTCGGCCACGCTGAGGCCAAAGCGGTCGCGGTAATGGCGGGCAAAGCCCTCGGAGACGCGCTGCGAGAGCACCGCAAGCTGGTAGGGCAGAAAGGTTTCGAGGTCGAATTCGCGCACGGCGGGTCCTGATGAGCGGTTTCGGTCAGATTGGCCAGAGCGGCGGGGCTTGGCAAGATTTTTCGCAAAATCGCTTGCCCCGGCGCGCGGATCCGGGCCAAGTGGAGGCGCGTGTAGTGAAGGATCTCCCATGAACGCCGGTATCGTCACCCTCGTCATCGCCTATGTGCTGAGCCAGTTCTACCGCGCTTTTCTCGCGGTGATGGCGCCGGTGCTTGCGGCCGATATCAGCGCCAGCGCCGAAGATCTGAGCCGCGCCTCGGGGCTGTGGTTCCTGGTCTTTGCGCTGATGCAGCTGCCGGTGGGCTGGGCGCTCGACCACATGGGCCCGCGCCGGGTGGCGGCGGGACTGCTGGCACTGGGCGGCGGGGGCGGTGCGGCGCTGTTTGCCGCGGCCACGAGCCCGGCCCATGTGCAGGCGGCCATGGTGCTGATCGGCATCGGCTGCAGCCCGGTACTGATGGCCTCCTACTACATCTTCGCGCGCATCTACAGCCCGCGCATCTTTGCCACCCTTGCAGGCGCGGTGATCGGCATCGGCGCGCTGGGCAATATCGCCGGCTCTTTGCCCATGGCATGGGCGGTCGAGGCGCTGGGCTGGCGGGTATCGCTCGCGGGTCTGTCGGCGGCAACCCTGGCGGTGGCGGCGGGGCTGTGGCTCTGGGTGCAGGACCCGCCCAGCGCCCACGAGGAAGGGGGCGCGCGCGGCTCGGTACTGGACCTTTTGCGCATCCCGGCGCTGTGGGCGATCCTGCCGCTGATGTTCGTCAACTACACCGCGCCCGCCGGCCTGCGCGGGCTCTGGGCCGGGCCGTTTCTCGAAGATGTCTACGGGCTCGACCCTTCCGGCATCGGCGCGGTGACGCTGGTGATGGGGCTGGCCATGGTGCTGGGCAATTTCGCCTACGGGCCGCTCGACCGCCTGTTCGGCACCCGCAAATGGGTGGTCTTTGCCGGCAACATGGCGGCGGCGGCCTGCCTGTTCTGGCTCTGGGCCGCGCCCGAAGGCAGCCTGCTCAGGGTGACCCTTCTGCTCGGGGCGATCGGGCTTTTCGGCTCGAGCTTTCCGATGATCGTGGCCCATGCGCGCAGCTTCTTCGCGCCGCATCTGGTGGGGCGCGGGGTGACGCTGATCAACATGTTCGGCATCGGTGGGGTGGGGATATTCCAGTTTGCCAGCGGCAGCGTCTTTGCCGCCGCGCGCGCCGGGGCAGAGGGCCCGGCCGAGCCCTATCGGGCGGTGTTTCTATTCTTTGCCCTGCCGGCGCTGGCGGGGTGTCTGGCCTATCTGTTTTCGCGCGACCGGCTGGACTGACGCCGCGGGCGCGGCCGGGTGAGGCGATTTTTCGCAGAAAAATCGTGCCTCCGGCGGGGATATTTGTGGCAAGAGGAAGGGTCAGGCGGCCGGTTTGCGGCGGCGGTGCTGGCGGCGGCGGGAATTGCGCTGGGCGCGCGGGGCGGGTTTCTCTTCTGCGGGGCGCGTGCCGCCGATCACCGGGATGCTGAATTTCATCAGCTTTTCGATCTGCCTCAGCAGGGCGATTTCGGAGCCGGAAACGAAAGCGACCGCATCGCCATCGGCACCCGCGCGCGCGGTGCGGCCGATCCGGTGGACGTAGTTTTCGGCCACTTCCGGCAGGTCGAAATTGTAAACGTGGCTGACGCCGGGGATGTCGATGCCGCGCGCGGCGACATCGGTGGCAACCAGGATGCGCGCTTCGCCCGCGCGAAAGGCCCTGAGCGCGCGTTCGCGCTGGCCCTGGCTCTTGTTGCCATGTATCGAGACCGCGCGGAAGCCGTCCTTCACGAGGTCTTTCATCAGCTTTTCCGAGCCGTGCTTGGTGCGTCCGAAGACCAGCGCAAGGCCCTCGGGGGCGGCGCTGAGGTGCTGCTTTAGCAGGCGGATCTTGTCGGCGCGGCTTTCGGCCCAGTGCACGCCTTGGACGATCCTGTCGGCGGGCTTGCCGACGCGGGCGGCCTCGATGCGCACGGGATCATCCAGATAGGCGGCGGCGATTTCGGTCATCTGTCTGGGCATGGTGGCCGAAAACAGCATGGTCTGGCGCGGGGTTCCCAGGGCGGGGGCGATCCGGCGAAGGGCGTGGATGAAGCCCATGTCCAGCATCTGGTCGGCCTCGTCCAGCACCAGGAAGCGGGCGGAGTCGAGCCGCAGGGCGCGCCGGTCCATCAGGTCGATGAGGCGGCCGGGGGTGGCGACGAGGATATCGGTGCCGTGGGCGAGGGTCCGGGTCTGCCGGTTGATCGAGGCGCCGCCGACCACACTCGTCACCTTCATCCGGGTGCCCTTGACATAGGTTTCGAGGTTGCCTGCGATCTGGCTCACCAGTTCGCGGGTCGGCGCCAGCACCAGCGCCTTGACCGTTTTCGGCGCCGGGCGACCGGGATGCGTGAGCAGCCGGTGGATCAGCGGCAGGCCGAAGGCGGCGGTCTTGCCGGTGCCGGTCTGGGCCAGGCCCATCACGTCGCGTCCGGCGAGTACCGGCGGGATCGCCTGGAGCTGGATCGGGGTGGGGGTGGTATAGCCCGCGCTCTCGATCGAGCGCAGCAGTTTCGGGTCGAGCCCGAGGCTTTCGAAGGTGGTCATGTCATTCTTTCCGGCGCGTCTGGCGCCTGCGGCGGGCGCGCCGCCACGGGTTCGGGCCTGCCTCGCTGCGGGGCACCTGCCCTGCCGCCGTCCGGCCCCTGTCCGCCCCGCGTGATCTGGGAGAAATCTGGCCGGTGCGCCGCGCAGTCGCTCTGCCCGGTCCGCACCTTGCCCGCCCTGGCTGTGGCCTGCTGCTCACGCGGCAGCGGGGCGGGGTGGGGGCTCTATTTCAGCCTGCGGATGCGGTGTCAACGCCATTCTGGCCGAAACATGATTTTCTGCTTGCATAATTAAACTAGATAACTAGTTTATTGGTATGTTGAATGAGAAAACCATCGCCAGCAGTTTCTCGGCCCTGTCCCATCCGCTGCGGGTGCGGATATTTGGCCACCTGTTGACCTGCCAGCCCCGGCCGGTGGCCTTCGGGGTGCTGAGCCGGGAGCTGGGCATCCCGGCCTCGACCCTGGCGCATCATCTGCGCGAGATGGAGGCGGGGCGGGTCGTGACCCGGCGCGCGGCCGGGCGGCGCACCCTGTTTGCCCCGGACCTGGCCCATCTGCAGCGGGTGCTGAGTGACTTCCTGGAAACATGCTGTGCCGGCGATGTGAAACCGAGCGAAAGGAAATCCCCATGAATCGCCTTCTGTCGCAGGCCCTGCTGATCGGGGCCACGCTTGCCATGACCGCCCTGTTCGTACTGAGCCGGGGCAGTCCGTATCAGGAGGCGCTGCTGAGCGGGGCGGCGGTCGTGCTGATCCTGCTTTCGGTGCTGCTCGAGCGCCTGGCGCCGTTTCGCCCCGCCTGGAACGAAAGCCGGGGCGACCTGCCGGGAGACATGGGAGCGGCGATCGTGATCCTGGGCGTGTTGGAGCCGCTGCTGAAATGGCTGACCCCCCTGGCCCTGCTATGGCTGTTGCCTGCGTTTGACGGGCTGGAAGCCGTCTCGCGCGCACCGCTCTTCGTGCAGGTCTTCGGGGTGCTGCTGCTGACGGAGCTGGGCGCCTATCTTGCGCACCGGGCGCATCACGCCTTCGCCCCGCTCTGGGCGCTGCATGCGATGCACCACGCCCCCGAGCGCCTCTATACGCTGAACAATTTCCGCTTCCACCCGCTCAACTACATCCTCAACCACCTCCTCATGCTGGTCCCGGTGCTGATGCTGGGCTTCGAGTCCGAGGCGGTGGTGGCGGTGCTCGCCATTACCCTGCCGGCGCTGCTGTTGCAGCATTCCAATATCGCTTTCGATTTCGGCTGGCTGGACGGCTTCGTGAACACCAACAGCCTGCATCGCTGGCACCATTCGACGAGGGAAGCCGAGGGCAACCGGAATTTCGGCCGGGCGCTGGTCATCTGGGACCGGCTGCTGGGCACCTATCACAATCCGAAGGCCGGATCGGCGCCCGAAGCGGTCGGCCTGTTTGCCGCATCGCGGAGTTATCCCGACGCGGGCAGGTTTTTTGCCCAGCTCGGCTATCCGTTCAGCCGGGCCTGTTGCGCAAGGGGCTGAGGGCTGGGGCTGAAAGGCGGGCGATTGGGGCCATGCGCCCCCTTTCCTATCCCGCCCGCCTGCGCTAAGAGGCGCCGGATGATTTGGACAGGAGGCCGTGATGGGCTATCGGGTCGTTGTGGTCGGCGCCACCGGGAATGTGGGCCGCGAAATGCTGAACATTCTGGCCGAGCGCGAGTTTCCGGCCGACGAGGTGGCGGCACTCGCCTCGCGCCGCTCGCTCGGCACCGAGGTGAGCTATGGCGACAAGACCCTGAAATGCCAGGACCTCGACACGTTCGACTTCGAGGGCTGGGATATCGCCCTGTTTGCCATCGGCTCGGAGGCGACCGCCAGATACGCCCCGCGAGCGGCCGAGGCGGGCTGCGTGGTGATCGACAATTCGTCGCTCTACCGCTACGAGCCCGACATCCCGCTGATCGTGCCGGAGGTGAACCCGCAGGCGATCCACGACTACCGCAACCGCATGATCATCGCCAACCCGAACTGCTCCACCGCGCAGATGGTGGTGGCGCTGAAGCCCCTGCACGAGCGCGCCCGCATCAGGCGCGTGGTGGTGGCGACCTATCAGGCCGTCTCCGGCGCGGGCAAGGAGGCGATGGACGAGCTCTGGGACCAGACCAAGGGCATGTATGTGCCGGGCCAGGAAGTGGCGCCGAGCGTGTTCACCAAGCAGATCGCCTTCAACGTGATCCCGCATATCGACAAATTCCTCGATAGCGGCGACACCCGCGAAGAGTGGAAGATGGTCGCCGAGACCAAGAAGATCCTGGACCCGGCGATCAGGCTCACCGCCACCTGCGTGCGGGTGCCGGTGTTTGTGGGCCACAGCGAGGCGATCAACATCGAGTTCGAGGATTTCCTTGACGAGGACGAAGCGCGCGAAATCCTGCGGGTGTCTCCGGGCCTGCTGGTGGTGGACAAGCGCGAAAACGGCGGCTACGTGACCCCGGTCGAGGCGGCGGGCGACTTCGCCACCTTCATCAGCCGCATCCGCCAGGATGTGACCGTGGAAAACGGGCTGAACCTCTGGTGCGTCTCCGACAACCTGCGCAAGGGCGCGGCGCTCAATGCGGTGCAGATCGCCGAGCTGCTGGGCCGCGAAGTGCTGCAGAAGGGGTGAGCGAAAGGCGCGGCAAGCGCCTTTCAAGCGGTTTCGAAACCGCTGGCTCCGCCTAACGGTCGTCCCGGCGCTTGCCGGTCAGCCGATTGCCGACAGCACCGAAGTCGATATTCGCCAGCACCCCCGCTGTTTCCTGTGCGTAGGCCATGGCGGAGGTGAACCACTGGGTAAAGCTGGGGCCGTAAGATATGGCGACGGCCTCGATCTGCGCCCAATGCGCACCGATGAAGGCGCTGAGCATGACCCCACCGCCAAATTTGAACCCGGTCAGCGCCAGCCGCCCGATCCGGATCAACAGGTTGCGATGCACCGCCTGCTGCGCGGCACCGCTGGCGTTTTCGTCCTCGCGCTCGAGGGTCTTTTCCTCCAGCGCCCGCAGGCGCGGGCCGAAGGTCTCGGGATCATCCGCCACCGCCCGGCTCAGCCGGTCCTGTGCCGCCCGCTCCTCCGGCCCCGGCGGGTTGGCGGCGTAGCGGCGCTTGCGCTCTTCGAGTAGCTCCACATCCGGGTTGTCGAGCGTCAGCCCCGGCCCGTCGCGCACCACGTCCGAGAGCGCATCCACCACATCCGGCTCCAGCACATCCTCGCCCTGCCGCGTCCCCCGCCGCTCGTAGATCGCGCGCAGGTCTTCCACGTCCAGATGCACCAGCACCATGTCGAGGTCTTCAAAGTCCCGGTCGAGCTTTTCGTGCAGGCCACGCGCGCGGGCGGCGAGGCGTGGATGCTGGTTGCCGGCAAGGCGCGCCAGTTCCTCGGCCCTTTCCCTGAGCCGCGCATGCAGGATGCGCTTGAGCGCCTCGTCGCGCTCGGCCTCTGTCGGATGCGAGGCAGCAATTTCCAGCTTGTCGTCGGCAAGGGCGACCGGGAAAAGCGCATCCTCCTCCGGCTCCCAGCCCTCCAGATAGGCAAACAGCTCCCGCGCGCGGGTTTTCTTGTCTCCGATCTTCGAGATTTCATCAATCCGCTTGTCGATCTCGCAGGCCTTGCAGCCCTTGAAGGTGAGGCCGGCCAGAAACGGCGCTTCCACCAGTCTTTTCAGCCCTGTCAGCGGCCGCAAGTCGCTTATCTGCGTGCCGCTGAGGTCGAGCCGCGCCAGCGCGGTGAGGGCGGCGAGCGGGGCGGCGTCGCGGATCTGCGTGCCCCTGAGGTTAAGCACCTCCAACGCGGTGAGGGCGGCGAGCGGGGTGGCGTCGCGGATCTGCGTGCCCTCGAGGTAAAGCCGCTCCAGCGCGGTGAGGGCGGCCAGCGGGGTGGCGTCGCGGATCTGCGTGCCCCTGAGGTAAAGCACCTTCAGCGCGGTGAGGGCGGCGAGCGGGGTGGCGTCGCGGAT
>JALWTH010000078.1 GCA_027082975.1 Paracoccaceae bacterium
AGATCCTCGGCCTGGTGGCGCCGGTGCCGGCCCGCGCACAGGAGGCGCTGGACCGGCGAGAGCAGGCATATGGGCGGCTGGACGTGAGCCGCGCCACGGCCCATGAGGGGCCGGAGGGGGTGGCGGCGGAACTGCATGTGCTGCCGCCGGGGGTGCATGGCGATCCGGGGGAGGGAAATGCCATCCTGCTGAGTTATCTCGACGTGGTTTTGCAGGGCTATCTGCGCGAGTTCGGCGAGGGCGGGGTGGCGCATTTCCTGGCCACGACAGAGGGCTGGCAGGCGCCGGTGCTCGATGACCGCGCGGCACCGGTCTATCCGCGCGCGCAAATGTTGGGCGCGGCCGAGCGGCGGCTGGTGGACCGGGCGCTGGAGGATGCGGGGGCGCGCGTGCTGCGCTTGGCGCCGGCGCAGTGGGCGCCCTATCTCGAGGGTCTGCGCCGCCGGTGAGGCGGGGGCGAATTTTCTGCGAAAATTCGGGCCTCCGGCGGGGATATTTGCGGACCGACGAGGGGAGCGGTTACGCTTTGGCGGGGCGCTTTTGCAAAAGCGGCATCAGGCGGCTCATGTCGGGGCCGTGGTCCTTGCCGGTCAGCGCCTTGCGCAGGGGCATGAACAGGGCGCGGCCCTTGCGGCCGGTGGCCTCCTTGACGGCCCGGGTCCAGTCGGACCAGCTTTCCGGCCCGTAAGGCGGGGCGGGCAGGAGCTCCAGCGCCTTGGCGACGAATTCGCGGTCTTCGTCTGCGACCAGCGGTTCGGCCCCCTCGCGGATCAGCTTCCACCACGCGGCGAGGTCGTCGAGCACGGTGATGTTTTCGCGCGTCACTTCCCAGAATTCCGGGGCGATGTCATCGGGCACGCCGAGGGCGGCGATGCGCTCGCGCACCGCCTCGTAGGGCTGGGCGGCGAGGTGGTGGGCGGTGAGCGGCAACAGGTCGGCTTCGTCGAACCTGGTCGGCGCGGCGCCGAAGCTCGAAAGCTCGAATCCCCGGGCGATTTCTTCCAGCGAGTTCGCAAGCTCCACCGGCTGCGAGGAGCCCAGCCGCGCCATCAGCGAGAGCAGCGCCATGGGCTCGATGCCGCGCGCGCGCAGGTCGCGCAGGGCCAGCGTGCCGAGGCGCTTGGAGAGCGCTTCGCCCTGCGGGCCGGTCAGCAGCGAGTGGTGGGCGAAGCCCGGCGGCGTGGCGCCGAGCGCCTGCATGATCTGGATCTGCACCGCGGTATTGGTCACATGGTCCGAGCCGCGCACCACATGGGTGATGCCGAAGTCGATGTCATCGGCCACCGAGGCGAGCGTGTAGAGGAACTGCCCGTCGCCGCGGATCAGCACCGGGTCGGAGACGCTAGCTGCGTCGATCGAGAGATCGCCGAGGATGCCGTCGTGCCATTCGATGCGGGTGTGGTCGAGCCTGAAGCGCCAGTGGCCCGGCCCGTGCTCTTCGCGCAGCCTGTCGCGCTCTGCGTCGGAGAGCTTCAGGGCCGAGCGGTCATAGACCGGGGGTTTGCCCATGTTGAGCTGTTTCTTGCGCTTGAGGTCCAGTTCGGTCGGGGTTTCGAAGCACTCATAGAGCCGGCCCATGTCGCGCAGCTGCTGGGCGATTTCCTCGTAGCGGGCAAGGCGCGCGGACTGGCGCTCGAGCCGGTCCCATTGGAGCCCGAGCCAGGTGAGATCCTGCTTGATCGCCTCCACATATTCTTCTCTGGAGCGCGCCGGGTCGGTATCGTCGATACGCAGGATGAAGCTGCCGCCCGCCTTGGCGGCGATCAGGTAGTTGAACAGCGCCGTGCGCAGATTGCCGATATGCAGGTAGCCGGTGGGCGAGGGGGCAAAGCGGGTGGTGGTCATGGTCTGTCTCTTTCGGGCGCGCGCATCTGGTCGCATGCTCTTTCATATCGGCGCGCGATTGTCCATATGAGCGGGCAGGAGGAAGAAGCATGACCGGGCAAGTGACATTCGCACTGGGCGGCGGGCGCGAGGCGCTGGCCGAGGTCAGGAACCCGGGCGGGGCGGCCGGGCGGGCGGTGCTGCTGCCGGGGCTGAGCTATGGCTGCGACAAGCCGCTGCTCGCGGAACTGTCGCTGGAATTGCAGCGGCGCGGGCTGGAGGTGCTGGAGATGCGCCTGCCCCATGGGCGGGATGCGGGCTTCAGGGCGCTTGCGCGCGAGGCGCAGCTGGCGGCGCTGGCCGAGGATGGCAGGGCGCTGCTCGCGGGGCTTGGCAATCCGGCGCCCGACAAGCCGCTGGTGCTGGCGGGCAAGTCGCTGGGCACGCTGCTGATGGGGGGCATGGCGGAAGCGGGCCTGCCGGAAAATGCGCGCCTGCTCTGGCTTACCCCGAGCCTGCGCAATACCGCGCTGCTGAGCCAGATGCGCGCTGCCGCCCGCCCCGCCTTTTCGCTGATCGGGGCGCGCGATCCTTCGGTGGACATCACCCGCTCGCTGCCCTTCGGCCAGATCGAGGGCCTCAGCCATCTGGAGGTGGGCGGCATGGACCACGCCTGGCGCCACATGGACGGCGACGAGGCCAGCCTGCGCGGGCTGGCACAGGCGGTTGCGGGGATGGGGCGCTGGCTGGATCAGGCTCTGGACGGGTGAGGCGGGGGCGAATTTTCTGCGAAAATTCGGGCCTCCGGCGGGAGTATTTTCGCCAAGATGAAAGGGGTCAGCTTTCGTCCCGCCAGCGGTTGACGATCGGGTAGCGGCGGTCGAGCCAGAAGCTGCGCTTGGTCAGGCGGGTGCCGGGAGCGGACTGGAAGCGCTTGTATTCGCTGATGAAAACCAGGTGTTCCACGCGCTTGACGGTGGCGCGGTCGAAGCCCTCGGCGACCAGTTCGCCGACAGATGCTTCGCGGTCGATCAAGCCTTCGAGGATCGCGTCGAGCACCTCGTAGGGCGGCAGGGAGTCTTCGTCCTTCTGGTCTTCGCGCAGTTCGGCGCTGGGCGGTTTCTCGATGATGCGGGCGGGGATGATGGCGCCGGAAGGCGCGCGCATCCAGGCCGGGTCGTGGTGGGTGTTGCGCCAGCGGCAGGTTTCGAAGACGCGGGTCTTGTAGAGGTCCTTGAGCGGGTTGTAGCCCCCGGCCATGTCGCCATAGATGGTGGCGTAGCCCACGGCCACTTCCGACTTGTTGCCGGTGGTCAGCAGCATTTCGCCGAACTTGTTGGACAGCGCCATCAGCAGCAGGCCGCGCAGGCGCGACTGGATGTTTTCCTCGGTGATGTCAGCCTCAAGGCCGGCGAAGAGCGGCGCCAGCAGCTCGCTCACCGCCGCGCGGGGGCCGGAAATGGGCAGGGTATCGAGCCGGCAGCCGAGGTTTTCGGCCATCTGGCGGGCGTCGTCGAGCGAGCTTTGCGACGTGTATTCGCTGGGCAGCATCACGCAGCGCACATTCTCGGGCCCCAGCGCATCGGCGGCGATGGTGGCGACAAGGGCGCTGTCGACCCCGCCCGACAGGCCCAGAAGCGCCCTGGTGAAGCCGGTCTTGGCGAAGTAGTCGCGCACGGACTGGACCATGGCGCGGTAATCGGCCGCCCATTCGTCGGGCAGGGCGGCGGGGGGCTGGGCCTCGGCGCGCCAGCCCTCGGTGCGCTCAACGAGGTCGACATGGCGAATCGCCTCGTCGAATTGCGGCAGTTGCACCGGGCGGGTGCCGTCGGGCTCGATCACGAAGCTTGCGCCGTCAAAGACCTGGTCATCCTGGCCGCCGACCATGTTGAGATAGATGAGCGCGCGCCCGGTCTCGGCGGCGCGCGCGCCCATGATCGACCAGCGATCGGCCATCTTGTCGCGGTAATAGGGCGAGCCGTTGGGCACCAGCAGGATCTCGGCGCCGGCCCTGGCGAGGTGGGCGGCGACATCGGCGTGCCAGGCATCTTCGCAGATCGGCGTGCCGATGGTGAGCGGGCCGATCCGGTAGGGCGCCTGAAGGGGCGCGGGAGTAAACTGGCGCTTTTCGTCGAACACGGTTTCGTTGGGCAGGTGGTGCTTTTTCACCACATGGCGGATGTGCCCGCCTTCGAGGATGTAATAGGCGTTGCAGAGCTGCGCGCCGTCGTGATGGGGCGCGCCGATCCCCAGCGCCGGCCCCCCGGCGCAGTCGCGCGCGAGCGTCTCCACCGCCGCCATGGCATCGCGCCAGAATTGCGGGCGCATCACCAGGTCCTGGGTCTGGTAGCCGGTGACGAAGGCCTCGGGCAGGGCCACCAGATCGGCCCCCGCCGCGCGCGCCTCCTGCCAGGCGGCGCGCGCCCGGGCGCAATTGTCGCCGATCGCCCCGGTGGTCGGGGCAAGCTGGGCAAGGGTCAGGCGAAAACGGGCAGGCATGGGCACTCCGACAGCTCCGGCAGCATGAACGCGCACAGGTTTAGCAGGTTTGCGCCGGGGGAAAAGGTGGTGCGGGGCAAAAGCCGTCAAAAGCGTTGTTTCCGCCGCCGCGCTCGCTTAAGTTTGGCTAGATACCGGCGGCTGATGGTGGAAACAAGCATGTCTGAAAAGAAATACTCGACCCGTTCGCTCCTTCTGGCGGCTGTAATGGCGGCCGCCAGCCCCGCCACGGCTCAGGACAGCGGCGCGGTCGAGGTCAAGCAATACGACGACGGAGGCATCTACGAAGGCACCTTCAAGGACGGCCTGCAGCACGGCAAGGGCACCTATCGGCTGCCCTCGGGCTACGAATATACCGGCGATTTCGTCATGGGCGAGATCCGGGGGCAGGGGGTCGCGCGCTTTCCCAACGGCTCGGTTTACGAGGGCTCTTTCGAAAAGGGCAAGCCCCACGGATTCGGCAAGATCACCTTTGCCGACGGCTCCACCTTCGAGGGCGACTGGGTGGATGGCAAGATCAACGGCTCCGGCCTGGCCGTCTATGCCAATGGCGTGCGCTACGAAGGCGGCTTCAGAAATGCCCTGCATCACGGCAAGGGGCGCATGGAAAGCCCCTCGGGCTATGTCTATGAGGGCGACTGGGTGGCCGGGGTCAAGGAAGGCACCGGCAAGTCGGTCTATCCCGACGGCTCGGTCTATGAAGGCGAGATGAAGGGCGACCAGCGCAACGGCCAGGGCGTGCTGACCACGCCCGACGGGATGCGCTACGAGGGTCAGTGGAAAAACGGCCAGATGCACGGCGTCGGCACCCTCACCCAGTCCAATGGCGACGTCTATACCGGCGCCTTCGTCAACGGCCAGCGTCAGGGCATGGGCAAGGTCACCTATGCCAATGGCGATGTCTACGAAGGCGAGTTCGCCGATGACCGCCGCCACGGCACCGGCAAGTTCACCGGCGCCGATGGCTATGTCTACGAGGGCGACTGGGTGGCCGGGGTGATCGAAGGCGAGGGCAAGGTCACCTATCCCGACGGCTCGGTCTATGAGGGCCAGTTCCGTGGCGGGCTGGCCGATGGCCAGGGCAGGATCACCTATCCCAACGGCAATACCTACGAAGGCGACTGGAAGGAAGGGGTCATAGAGGGCTTCGGCAAGGCGGTCTATGCAAACGGCCCGACCTATGAGGGCGAGTTCAAGGATGCGCTCTATGACGGCCAGGGCACGCTGACCTACCCGGACGGCTATACCTATGTCGGCGGCTGGAAGGAAGGCAAGCGCCACGGCCAGGGCAAGACCACCTTTGCCGATGGCACGGTCTACGAGGGCGGCTTCGTGGACGGGCTGCGCGAGGGCCAGGGCACCATCACCATGCCCGACGGCTTCACCTATACCGGCGGCTGGGAGGCGGGCCGGTTCAGCGGCCACGGCGTGGCCACCTACCCCAATGGCGATGTCTATGAGGGCGAATTCCGGGACGGCAAGCGCAATGGCCAGGGCACGGTGAAATATGCCGACGGGGCCGAGGCCAGCGGGGTCTGGGAAGACGGCGTGCTGAGAGAACCCGCCGCACAGGACAACTGACCGCAGGAGCGACCGCGGAACGCTCCCGCCCGGCTCGGCCCGTGGCCTGTGCCGGTTGGGCCGGGCCGCGCTTCGCGCGGAAGATTTGAGGCCTCCGGCGGGGATATTTGCGAACAGAAGAAGACAGGACCCGCTCCTGCCCTTCCTCTTGCCGCAAATATCCCGGGGTTTGGGGCAGCGCCCCAATGCGCCGGCCTCGCAGCAGGCACAAACGCAAAGGCCGCCCGGTCTCCCGCGCGGCCTGCTCTTCCTGTTCTTCCGCTCCTGCGAAGATCAGCGCAGCTTGTTGATCTTCAGCATCTTCATGATGGTCTTTTCGTACCAGGGCTCGGAGACGCCCTTCTTGACCTTGCGAATGAAGTATTTCTCGAAGCCCAGCTTGGCCCAGTGCACCCAGCGCCCGGAGGAGTTCCAGTTCACGTTGCGCGGCGGGTTCTGCGGCATGGCCAGGAAGGCCAGCCCGCGGTCGCCGAAATCGGCGAGGCAGAAGGCGTTCCAGGTGGGCAGGTTGTTGGGCTCCTTGCCGTCGATCACCCGCGGCAGGTTGTGCGCGGTGGCGGTGACCATGCTTTCGATCATGAAGCCGGTCTTGGGCACGCCGGTGGGCACCGGGGTGGCGACCGGCGGCGCGATGGCGATGCAGACGCCGATGGCGAAGATGTTCTGGTACTTGGGGTTGCGCTGGTATTCGTCGACGATGACGAAGCCGCGCGGGTTCACCAGCCCTTCGATGCCCATCAGCGCCGGGATGCCGCGGAAGGCGGGCAGCATCATGCAATAGCCGAACTCGATCTCGTGCTTCTGCTTTTCGCTGCCGTCCTCGTTCACCTCGGTGGCAAAGAGCTTGCCTTCCTCGAACTTGTCCACCTTGCAATTGGTGTGCCACTTGATGTCGCGGTCGCGCAGGGCGCTTTCGAGCATCCCCTTGGTGTCGCCCACGCCGCCCAGGCCCAGATGGCCGATATAGGGCTCGGAGGTGACGAAGGTCATCGGCACCTTGTCGCGGATGCCGCGCTTGCGCAGGTCGGTCTCGATGGTGAAGAGATATTCGTAGGCCGGGCCGAAGCAGGAGGCCCCATGCACGGCGCCGACGACGATCGGGCCGGGATTGGCGCAGAATTCGTCCCACTGGTTGCCGGAAATCTCGGCATGTTCGATATGGCAGACCGAGTGGGTATGGGCGTCGGGCCCGAAGCCCTCGATCTCGTCAAAGGCCAGTTCCGGGCCGGTGGCGATGACCAGGTAGTCGTATTCGACCACCCTGCCGCTTTCGAGTTCGATCTTGTTCTCGTCGGGCAGGAGCTTCCTGGCGCCGTCGCAGATGAACTCGATCCCGCGCCGTTTCATCACCGGGGCAAGCTCGACGATGATGTCCTTCTTCTTGCGCCAGCCGACGCCCGCCCAGGGGTTGGACGGGGTGAACTGGAAGTAGGGCTTGTTGGAGATGACGGTGATCTTGTCGCTGCGCGACAGGGTTTCCTTCAGTTCATAGGCCTGAATCGTCCCGCCCAGGCCCGCGCCCAGGACGACAACATGTGCCATTTTCATTCCTCCTCTGCGTAATGCTTAAGGGGCCTTGCCCCCAATGTCTTTCACCGCAATCAGGCCGGCCGGCAGCGTGGTGGCTCGTTCTCGGATCGGCCTGCGCGCGGGTCCGGGCATTGTAGCGACTTGCCGCGAAAAACAAAGCGATTCGCCTGTGAAATGTTGAATGTGAGTAAAAATGCCGCTGTGAGCGCGGGATTGATGGATCCTGAGCCTACGGTGCCTGTATCAGCCGGTCCAGCAGGCGCAGGCCTTCCGCCTGCAGGTCGAAGGCGCGGTTTTCCAGAGACCAGCGCATGGCGAGGCCCTGCACGAGGGCGAGGATCAGGGCGGCGAGGTCTTCGGCGGGGATCGCGGGCGAAAGCTCTCCGGCCTCCTGTGCGGCGCGGGCGAGCGCGGCAAAGCGCGCCCGGCGCCGGGCCATGACCCGCTCGAAATGGGCGCGCAGCTTGTCGTTCTCGGCATGGAGTTCGCGCGAAAACAGGATCGCCGGGATCGCCGGCGTCCTGTCGATGAATGCCAGATGATCGCGAATCATCCGGCGCAGGGTTTCCCGGGGCGGCGCCTCGCCTTTGTCTCCGGAGAAAACCTGC
>JALWTH010000079.1 GCA_027082975.1 Paracoccaceae bacterium
GATCCACCCCACCGAGCCGCGCCCCGGGCGTGCCGGCGGCGGGCTGACGCCACGTCTTGCCACGGGGGCGGAGCGAATCGGGTATCGTTCGGCGAACCGGGGGAGGACGACATGCGTGAACGCGACATCCTTGAACTGGCCAGGTCGATCTTTGCCGGGCAGGCCTTCAGCGCGCATATGGGCGCAAGGCTCGTGGAAATCACCGGGCGGCGGACGGTGATCGAACTCGCCCTCGGCGACGCGCTGCGCCAGCAGCACGGCTATGCCCATGGCGGGGTGCTTTCCTACCTCGCGGATAATGCGATTACCTTCGCCGGCGGGGTGGCGCTGCTGGGCGACGCGCTGACCGGCGAATTCAAGATCAACTACCTGCGCCCCGCCGCCGGTCCGCTCCTGCGCGCCATCGGCGAGCCGGTCTCGGTCTCGGGGCGCCAGGCGGTGTGCCAGTGCCGGATCCTTTCGCTGGACGGCAAGGGCGAAACCCTCGTCGCGCTTGCCCAGGGAACGGTGGTGCGGCTTTCGCGCCCGGAAATGCCGGAGGCGCAGGGCGGCGCCCCATAGACCCACCGCACGCGCCGGCGCTTCGACAGGGGCGGCGGTTGATGCTATCCTGCGCGCATGGGTTTGCCCGTCTTGCCCCGCATCTCTGCCCGCATCCGCTCCCGAGGTCTGCCATGCTTGCCAATCTGCGCCACCTGCTGAGCCACCAGAGCCCCGCCGATGTGCCCTTTGTCGT
Source organism: Paracoccaceae bacterium (assembly GCA_027082975.1). Lineage (GTDB taxonomy): Bacteria > Pseudomonadota > Alphaproteobacteria > Rhodobacterales > Rhodobacteraceae > JAAEUB01. The sequence continues at coordinate 737 of JALWTH010000079.1, forward strand.
GGATGCCCGGAGCATCCAGCGCGTGATCGGGACCTTTACCCTGACCCTGCCGCTGGTGCTGTGGCTGTCGGCGCGCCTGTCGGGCGGGGCGCAGATGCCTTCGATCAGCCATTATTACTACACGCCCATTGGCGGCGATATCCTGGTGGGGATGCTCAGCATCATCGGCGTGATCCTGATCCTGTTCTACCGCTACAAGGGGGCTGCGGCCGAGGCTGCCGACCGGCAGGCCCGCGGCGAGCGCAACTCTGCCGCCAATCTGCTCAACGCCCTGCTGGCCAAGCTCGCCGGCTGGGCGGCGCTGGGGGTGGCATTCGTGCCCACCGAAGGCTGGATGCCCAGCGACCCCGAAGGCACCCTGCCCGGCTTTCTGTCGGACCGGCTGGCCGGGCCGGTTCACACCGCTTCGGCCGGGGCGATGTTTGCCATTCTGGGCTACTTTTCCTGCTTCGTCTTCACCCGGGTGCAGTCGGAAAGCTCGACCACCGACGGCACCCTCACGGGCCCACTGACGGAAGCCAAGAAGCGGCGCAACCGCTGGTATCGCGGGCTGGGGCTGGTGATTTTCGCCGCCATTGCCGCCCTTGCCGGCAAGGAGATGGTGGCCCGGATCGGCGGCAATGGGGCGATCGGCTTCATCCGCCAATGGAACGCGGTGCGGGGCACGTTCTGGGTGGAAAGCGCGGCGCTGCTGGCCTTTGGCCTTTCGTGGATGATCAAGGGGCGGCGGTTTGCCTGCCTCAACGATGCGCCCGCACGCGGCGCCGGGCCCGACGGGCCTGCCGGGCCTCAGGCGAATTCCTGAAGCCGGGCGACGTAGCGCGCCAGCGTGTCGATCTCGAGATTGACCGCATCGCCCTCGGCCACATCGCCCCAGGTCGTCACCGCCCGGGTATGGGCGATGAGGTTGACGCCGAAGCGCGTGCCTTCGACCTCGTTGACGGTGAGCGAGGTGCCGTTGAGCGCCACCGAGCCCTTGGGGGCGATGAAGCGGGCCAGCGCCGCGGGGGCCTCGAAGGTGACGCGCAGGCTGTCGCCCTCGGGCGCGAGCGCCAGCACCCGCGCCACCCCGTCCACATGGCCCGAGACGATATGGCCGCCGAGCTCGTCGCCCACCCTGAGCGCGCGCTCGAGATTGACCCGCCGGCCCGGCGCCCACTGGCCGAGATTGGTCTTGGACAGGGTTTCGCCGGAGATATCGACCTCATACCAGTCCTCGCCCAGCGTGACCACGGTGAGGCAGACCCCGTCGGAAGCGATCGAGGCGCCATGCTCGATGCCCGCCGTGTCATAGCCGGTGCGGATGCGCGCGCGCATGTCGCCGCCCTCCCGGCTGGTGGACAGGACCTCGCCAATATCGGTGATGATGCCGGTAAACATGGACCGCCTCCTTCTCGCGCCCTGCCTACCCCCTGAGCGCGCCCTTGCCAAGGCCGGACCGGCGCGGATCTGTGCCGGCATGATCCCGGCCTGGTGCCTGACATGCCAGCCGGGGCGGATTTCCCCGCCCTGCCCCTGCTTCTGCCCCTCATCGCCGTTCAATGGCCGATTACAGGGTTTTCTTTTTGCGGCTGCGGGCTTAGGGTAAGGTCGGGAATGTACAGACAGGGAGAATTATCCATGAAAAAGCTGCTTCTGGCCACTGCCGCGAGCGCCCTGATGGCTTCGGGCGCGCTTGCCGAGGATATCAAGCTGGGGATCATCTTCGGCTTTACCGGCCCGATCGAGAGCCTGACCCCGGCCATGGCCGACGGCGCCGAACTGGCGATGAAGGAGGTGAGCGATTCCGGCAAGCTGCTGGGCGGCTCCAGCGTGACCCCGGTGCGCGCCGACTCCACCTGCATCGACGCCGGCGCGGCCACCGCCGCCGCCGAGCGCCTGGTGACCTCCGACGGGGTGGCCGCGATCGTCGGCGCCGACTGCTCCGGCGTCACCGGCGCGATCCTCGCCAATGTGGCCCTGCCCAACGGGATCGTGATGATTTCGCCCTCGGCCACCAGCCCGGGCCTCTCGACGGCCGAGGACAATGGCCTGTTTTTCCGCACCGCGCCGTCGGATGCGCGCCAGGGCGTGGTGATGGCCGAGATCCTGCTGGAGCAGGGCGTGAACTCGGTCGCCGTCACCTATACCAACAACGATTACGGCAAGGGCCTCGCCGATGCCTTCCAGGCCGCTTATGAAGAGCGCGGCGGCACGGTGACCATCAACGCCGCCCATGAGGACGGCAAGGCCGACTACTCGGCCGAAGTGGGCGCGCTGGCCGCTGCCGGCGGCGACCGCCTCGTGGTCGCGGGCTATGTGGACCAGGGCGGCTCCGGCATCGTGCGCGCGGCGATCGACGCGGGCGCCTTCGATACCTTCCACTTCCCCGATGGCATGATCGGCGACAAGCTCGAGGAGAATTTCGGCGACGAGATCGACGGTTCCACCGGCCAGCATCCGGGCACCGACAGCCCCGGCGCGGCGATGTTCAAGGAACTGGCGGGCGATGCCTTCGACGCCACCTCGCCCTTCGCCCCCGAGGCCTATGACGCGGCGGCGCTGATCATGCTGGCGATGCAGGCGGCGGGCTCCTCCGACAGCCAGGTCTTCAAGGACAAGGTGATGGAAGTGGCCAACGCGCCGGGCGAAAAGATCTATCCGGGCGAGCTTGCCAAGGCCCTCGACATCCTCGCTTCGGGCGGCGATATCGACTATGTGGGCGCCAGCGCGGTAGAGCTGATCGGCCCCGGCGAGAGCGCCGGCAATTACCGCCAGATCGTCATCGAAGGCGGCAAGGTCACCACGGTCAAGTATCGCTGATCGCGGCGAAAAAGCAGAAAACAGCCCGGAATTTCCGGGCTGTTTTCCGTAAGTTGCAAGGCGTTCTTGAAGCGCCGGCAGGCTCGGGTGCGGGCAGCAGGGGGAGCGGCGGATGATCGAAATTCGGGACATCCACAAGCATTTCGGCGGCTTTCGCGCCGTGGACGGGGCGACGCTCAGCATCGCCAAGGGCTCGATCACCGGGCTGATCGGCCCCAACGGCGCCGGAAAGACCACTCTTTTCAACGTGATAGCGGGCGTTCTCAAGCCAACCTCCGGGCGCGTGACCATGGAGGGAGAGGACATTACCGGCCTGCCGCCGCATGAACTTTTCCACAAGGGGCTGCTGCGCACTTTCCAGATCGCCCATGAATTTCCGACCATGAGCGTGCGCGAGAACCTGATGATGGTACCCGGCGGGCAGACCGGCGAGCGCCTGCTGGCGACCTGGCTGCAGCCCGGCCGCATCCGCGCCGAGGAAGAGGCGCTCAGGCGCAAGGCCGACGAGGTGCTGGAATTTCTCACCATCGACCACCTGGCCGAGGAAAAGGCGGGCAATCTCTCCGGCGGGCAGAAGAAGCTGCTGGAGCTTGGCCGCACCATGATGGTGGATGCGAGGATCGTGTTTCTCGACGAGGTGGGCGCGGGCGTCAACCGCACCCTGCTCAGGACCATCGGCGATGCGATCCTGCGCCTCAACAAGGAGCGCGGCTATACTTTCGTGGTGATCGAGCATGACATGGATTTCATCGGCCGGCTCTGCGACCCGGTGATCTGCATGGCCGAGGGCAAGGTGCTGGCCGAGGGCACGCTTGCCGAGATCAAGGCCAACGAACAGGTGATCGAGGCCTATCTGGGCACCGGCCTCAAGAACAAGCTGAAGGAAGAGGCATGAGCGTCGCGCAGGGATTTCATGCCTCCGGCGGGAGTATTTTCACCAAGATGAAAGGGCAGGCGCGTGGCTGAACCTTTTCTCATCGGCGAAAGCATGGTGGCGGGATACGGCAAGGGGCCGGCGATCCTGCATGAATGCACGATCAGCGTGGATCCGGGCGAGATCGCGGTGATCGTGGGGCCCAACGGGGCCGGCAAATCCACCGCGATGAAGGCGATGTTCGGGATGCTCACCATGCATCAGGGCCGGGTGCTGCTCGGTGGAGACGACATTACCGCCCTCAGCCCCCAGGACCGGGTGGCGCGGGGCATGGGCTTCGTGCCGCAGGTGAACAATATCTTTACCTCGCTGACGGTGGAGGAAAATCTGGAGATGGGCGCCTTTATCCGGCGCGACGACATTTCGGCCACGCTGGAGCAGGTCTACGAGCTGTTTCCGGTGCTGCGCGACAAGCGCCATCAGGCGGCGGGCGAGCTTTCGGGCGGGCAGCGCCAGCAGGTGGCCGTGGGGCGCGCGCTGATGACCGAGCCCAAGGTGCTGATGCTCGACGAGCCCACCGCCGGGGTCAGCCCGATCGTGATGGACGAGCTGTTCGACCGCATCATCGAGGTGGCGCGCACCGGCATCCCGATCCTGATGGTGGAGCAGAATGCCCGCCAGGCACTGGCCATTGCCGACAAGGGCTATGTGCTGGTGCAGGGGCGCAACGCCCATACAGGCACCGGCAAGGCGCTTCTGGCCGATCCGGAAGTGCGCCAGAGCTTTCTGGGGGGCTGAGCAGATGAAGCCCGCGCGCCTCGCACCGTTCCTTGCCCTCGCCCTCCCCCTGCCCGCCATGGGGGGCGGCTTCGAGTGCCGCATGGAGCGCGAATGCAGCAATCTGGGATGTTTCGATGTCAGCTATGCTCCCTATATCGACACCGAGGCAGGCGGGGATTCGCCCGGCATCCTGCTGCGCAATATCGGCACCGAAATCGCGCTGGAGGGCGGGCCGCGGGACAGCTCGCCGGAGCGCTGGAAGCTGTTTGCCGCCCTTCCGCAAAACGGGTTTCTGACCATCGAGATCGACGAAGAAGGCGGCCGCGCCGTGTTTACCACTTTCGGGCGGCGCGGCGATTCGCCCTGGGTTACGACCGTGACCGGCACATGCGTATCAATGGGTTAGCAAGAGGTTGGCAATGGACTTTCTGAACGCAATCGTGGCCCTGGCCAATTATGTGCTGATCCCGGGCCTTGCCTATGGCAGCCAGCTGGCGCTCGGCGCGCTGGGGGTGACGCTGGTCTATGGCATCCTGCGCTTTTCCAATTTCGCCCACGGCGATACCATGGCCTTTGGCGCCATGGTGACGATCCTGGTCACCTGGTGGTTCCAGTCGCTGGGCATCTCCATCGCGCCGCTGCCCACGGCGCTGCTGGCCCTGCCGTTCGGCATCCTCGCCACCGCGGCGCTGGTGCTGGCGACGGATCGGGTGGTCTATCGCTTCTACCGGCGGGTCAAGGCGAAGCCGGTGGTGCTGGTGATGGCGAGCCTCGGGGTCATGTTCATCATGAACGGGATCGTGCGCTTCATCATCGGGCCGGGCGAGCAGCGCTTTGCCGACGGGGCGCGCTTCATCATCAAGGCGCGCGATTTCAAGCATTGGTCCGGCCTCAGCGAGGGGCTGGCGCTGCGCACGAGCCAGGTCATCACCATCGTCACCGCGCTGGTGGTGGTGGCGGTGCTGTTCTGGTTTCTCAACAGGACCCGCACCGGCAAGTCCATGCGCGCCTTTTCCGACAACGAGGATCTGGCGCTGCTTTCGGGGATCAACCCGGAGCGGGTGGTGATGTATACTTGGCTGATCGTCGCCGCGCTTGTGACCATCGCCGGGGTGCTTTACGGGCTCGACAAGTCGTTCAAGCCCTTTACCTATTTCCAGCTCTTGCTGCCGATATTCGCGAGCGCCATTGTCGGCGGGCTGGGCAATCCGCTGGGTGCCATTGCCGGGGGCTTCGTGATCGCCTTTAGCGAGGTCACCGTCACCTATGCCTGGAAGAAGGTCATCACCTACCTGGCGCCGGGGGACTGGGCGCCGGACGGGCTGGTGCAGCTTCTTTCGACCGATTACAAATTCGCGGTATCCTTCGCGATCCTCGTGGTGGTGCTGCTGATCAAGCCCACCGGGCTGTTCAAGGGGCAGGCGGTATGAGCATCAACTGGAAGAATATCGCGCTTTTCGCCATCGTTGCCGGGCTGCTGGTGCTGGCGGGCTATCAGCAGAGCGCCAATGTGGCGCTGGGGCTGCTCAATATCGGCCTGATCAGCGCCATCATGGCGCTGGGGGTGAACCTGCAATGGGGCTATGCGGGCCTGTTCAACGTGGGCATCATGGGATTCGTGGCGCTGGGGGGGCTGGCCACCGTGCTGACCTCGATGCCGCCGGTGGCGGAGGCCTGGCAAGCCGGCGGCGCGCGGGTGATCACGGCGCTGCTGCTGGGCGCGGGCGTGATCGCGGCCGCCGTGCAGGCCTTCAAGCGGCTCAGCGGACGGGTGCGCACGCTCGCCATGCTGGCGATCCTGGTGGGCGGCTTTTTCGCCTATCGCTGGCTGCTCGATCCGGCGGTGGCGGCGATCGAGGCGGTGAACCCGGCCTCGACCGGCTATCTGGGCGGGGCGGGCCTGCCGATCCTGGTCGCCTGGCCGGTGGGGGCGCTGTTTGCCGCCGGCGCGGCCTGGGTGATCGGCAAGACCGCGCTCGGCCTCAGATCGGACTACCTGGCGATTGCCACGCTGGGGATCGCCGAGATCATCATCGCGGTGCTGAAGAACGAGGACTGGCTCGCGCGCGGGGTCAAGAACGTGGTCGGCCTGCCCCGCCCCTGGCCGGTGCCGAGGGAGATCGACCTGCAGAACTCCGCTTCCTTCGTGGCCCGGGCCGAAGGCTGGGGGCTGAACCCGGTCACCGCCTCCTCGCTCGCGGTCAAGCTCGCCTATGCGGGGCTGTTCGCGCTGGTGCTGCTGGTGCTGATCTGGATGGCCGAACGCGCGCTCAATTCGCCCTGGGGGCGGATGATGCGCGCCATACGCGACAACGAGGAAGCCGCCGAGGCCATGGGCAAGGACGTGACCGGGCGGCATCTGCAGGTCTTCGTCATCGGCGCGGCCATCTGCGGGCTGGCCGGGGCGATGCTGACCACGCTCGACGGCCAGTTCACCCCCGGCACCTACCAGCCGCTGCGCTTTACCTTCCTGATCTGGGTGATGGTGATCGTCGGCGGCTCGGGCAACAACTGGGGCGCGGTGCTGGGGGCCTTCGTGATCTGGTTCTTCTGGGTCGAGGTGGAGCCGATCGGCAACTGGTTGATGGGCTGGCTGACCGCCGGCATGGAGGATGGCAGCCCGCTCAAGGAGCACCTGCTGGATTCGGTGGCGCATATGCGGCTGTTGACCATGGGGGTGATCCTGCTGCTGGTGCTGCGCTTCAGCCCGCGCGGGCTGATCCCCGAGAAATAGGGCTGTGCGCCCCCCTGCCCCGCCGCTGGTCCCGATCCTGATCCCGGCCGCCGGGGCCTCGCGCCGGATGCGCGGGGGCGACAAGCTACTGGAG
>JALWTH010000080.1 GCA_027082975.1 Paracoccaceae bacterium
GGCGGGGGGCCGGGCAAGGGGGCTGGGCAAGCGCGCGCCGCTGTGGCATGGCTGGGAAAACCGCAGCGGATGGAGCCATGACCCTCTCTTACGGACGCAGCTATCTCGCCATTCCCGGCCCCACCGTGGTGCCCGACCGGGTGCTGGCCGCCATGCATCGCGCCTCGCCCAATATCTACGAGGGCCCGCTGGTGGAGATGGTGCCGGGGCTCATCGCCGACCTCAAGGCGCTGGCGCGCACGAAGGGCGATCTGGCGATCTATATCGGCAATGGTCACGCGGCCTGGGAGGCTTCGCTTGCCAATGTGATCGGCCCCGGCGACCGGGTGCTGGTGCTCGCAAGCGGCGCTTTCGGCCACGGCTGGGGAGCGGTGGCCGAGCGCATGGGGGCGCGGGTCGAGGTGATGGATTTCGGCACCCGCGCGCCGCTCGACCCGGAGGCGGTGGCCGCGCGCCTCGCGCAGGACAGGGCGGGCAACGGGGGCGGCGAGATCGTCGCCGTGCTGGCGGTGCATGTGGATACCTCCACCGGCATCCGCGCCGATATCGCCGCCCTGCGCGCGGCCATGGACCGGGCCGGGCATGGGGCGCTGCTGATGGTCGATTGCATCGCCTCGCTCGGCTGCGAGCGCTTCGAGATGGACGCATGGGGCGTGGACGTGGCGCTGGCCGCCAGCCAGAAGGGGCTGATGTGCCCGCCGGGGCTTGCGTATGTGTTCTTTGGCGCGAAGGCGGCGGCGCGGCGTGCCGAGGCGGGCTGCGCCTCGCCATACTGGGACTGGGTGCCGCGCGCGGCCCCGGCGCATTTCTACCAGTATTTCGCCGGCACCGCGCCGGTGCATCTGCTCATGGGCCAACGCGAGGCGCTCGACATGATCGCCGAAGAAGGCGGGATGGAAGCGGTCTCGGCGCGCCACGAGAAACTCGCCCGCGCGCTCTGGGCCGCCTGCGCGGCCTGGGGGTGGGGTGGGGCGCTTGCTATCAACGCCCCCGAAGGCGCGCGCAGCCATGCGGTCACCGCGCTGAGCCTGCCCGCGCCAGAGGCCACCGAACTGCGCCAATGGTGCGAAGAAAAGGCCGGGGTGACGCTCGGGATCGGGCTCGGCATGGCGCCGCCTGACGATCCGGCCTGGCACGGCTATTTCCGCCTCGGCCATATGGGCCATGTGAACGCGCATATGCTGCTGGGCGCGTTGGGGGCGATGGAAGCGGGGATGCAGGCGCTCGGGATCGCCCACGGCACCGGCGCGCTGGAGGCAGCGGCCGGGGTGGTGGCGGAGGCGTGAGGAATGTCGGTTTTCTACATTTTTCTGCCCCATTGAGCGCTTTTATCCACGGAAAATATCGTATTTGTGCAAGAAATCGCGCCCGACCTCACTGGAGGGAGACGATTTTTCTGCGAAAAATCGTGCCTCCGGCGGGGATATTTATGAACAGAAGAAGAGGGGGGATGAGGGTCAGCCGCGGTTGCGGGCCGCGTTCAGGGCTTCCGGCAGGGCGGCTTCGAGCAGGTCGAGATCCCGCGCGCGTCCGGCGGAGACGCGGATGCAGCGGTCTTGCGGGGGCGCAAACGGCATGCGGATGAACACGCCCAGCTCGCCCAGCGCGGCGACGATGGCGCGGGCGAAATCGGCCCCCTCTCCGCAGTCGATGGCGACGAAATTGGTGGCCGAGGGCAGCGGGCCGAGCCCGTTGGCAGCCGCAATCTCGCCGATGCGCGCCCGCGCGGCGGCGACCTTTGCAACCGTCTCGGCCAGCCAGTCCCCATCGCCCAAAGCCGCCAGCGCGCCGGCCTGCGAGATCCGCGCCATGCCGAAATGGTTGCGCACCTTGTTGAAGGCGCCGATCAACTCCGGCGCGCCGATCGCATAGCCCACCCGCGCGCCGGCCATGCCGTAAGCCTTGGAAAAGGTGCGCAGGCGGATCACCCGGGGATCGTCGGGCATGAGCGGCGGGGCAGTGCCCTCGGGGGCGAACTCGATATAGGCCTCGTCCAGCACCAGCAGCGCGCCCTCGGGCACCGCCTCGATCATCGCCTGCATGGTGGCCGCGTCATGCCAGGAGCCCATCGGGTTGTCGGGATTGGCGATGTAGATCAGCCTGGCCCCGGTCTCGACCGCCTTGCGGATCAGCGCTTCGGGGTCCTCGCGGTCGTCCCGGTAAGGCACGGTGACGATCTCGCCGCCATGGCCCGCGGCGTGGTAATTGAAGGTCGGATAGGCCCCCGCCGAGGTCACCACCCGATCGCCCGGCGCGATGAACAGGCGCACGAGATAGCCCAGCAGCCCGTCGATCCCCTCGCCTACCATGATGTTCTCGGCGCCGATGCCATGAAACGCAGCCAGCGCCGCGCGCAACTCGTGGCTCTCCGGGTCGCCATACATCCAGGTCTCGCCCGCAGCCTCGCGCATGGCGGCAATGGCGGCAGGCGAGGGGCCGAAGGTATTTTCATTGGCCCCCAGCCTCGCGGCAAAGGGGCGGGACATGGCGCGCTCCTGCGCCTCGGGGCCGACAAAGGGCACCGAAGCCGGCAGCGCGGCGGCAAGCGGGGTGAAGCGGAAGCGGCTCATGGAGAAGAGATGCGCCAAACGCCCCGCCGGCGCAAGGCTCAAAGGGGATCTGGCGCGCATCCCCTTTCATCTTGGTGAAAATACTCCCGCCGGAGGCCCGATTTTTCTGCGAAAAATCGCCTCCCCCCGGCAAACGGCGTGGAGCCCGTGCAACAGCGGCAGACAAATCCACCCGCGCCCTTGCCCCCGCCGCGCCCGCGCCCTACATCGGGCGGATGAAACGCTGGATCCCGTTCCTCAAATCCGCGCCGCGCGTGTCGGTCATTCGCCTCTCGGGGATGATCGCCAGCGGCACACGCGGCCAGCTCAATGACGCGGCCCTCGCCCCGGTGATCGAAAAGGCCTTTGCCAGGGGCAAGCCCGCCGCCGTGGCCCTGCTGATCAACTCGCCCGGCGGCAGCCCGGTGCAGTCGAGCCTGATCGCCGCGCGCATCCGCCGGCTGGCGGAGGAAAAGGCCATCCCGGTGCTGGCCTTTGTCGAGGACGTGGCCGCCTCGGGCGGCTACTGGCTGGCTTGCGCGGGCGACGAAATCTTCGTCGATGAAAGCTCCATCGTCGGCTCCATCGGGGTGATCAGCGCTTCTTTCGGCTTTCACGAATTCATCGCCCGCCACGGGATCGAGCGGCGCGTGCATACGGCGGGCGAGTCGAAAAGCTGGCTCGACCCGTTCCAGCCCGAGCGCCCGGCGGATGTGAAGCGGCTGAAGGCGCTGCAGGCAGAGGTGCACGAGAATTTCAAGGCCCATGTGCGCGCGCGCCGCGCGGGGCGGCTGGCCGAGGGGCAGGAGCTGTTTGACGGCAGCGTCTGGGTCGGCGCGCAGGCGGTGGAGGTGGGGCTGGCCGATGCGGTGGGTCATCTGGTGCCGGTGCTCAAGGAGCGCTTCGGCGACAAGGTGCGGATGCGCGTTTTCGGCCCCAGGCGCGGGCTCTTTGCGCGCTTCGGCCTGCGCCTTGCCGGCGGTGTGATCGGCGAGATCGAAGAGCGCGCCCAATATGCGAGGTTCGGACTCTGATGCTGGTCAAGGGCGTCTTCCTGCTGCTGGCCTTCATGGCGGTGCTGGCGATCTTCGGCCGCCTGCGCTATCCGGGCCAGAAGCAGCTGCGGGCGATGCAATGCCCCCGCTGCGGGCGCTACCGGATCGGCAAGGGTGGCGCCTGTGACTGCACGAGGAGGCGCTGAGCCGATGGACCTGATACTGGCGATACTGGGGCTCGTGATCCTGCTGATGGCGGGCGATGCGCTGGTGCGCGGGGCGGTCAATACCTCGCTGCGCCTCGGGGTGCCGGCGCTGATCGTGTCGCTGACCATCGTCGCCTTCGGCACCTCGGCGCCGGAGCTGCTGATCTCGGTCAGCGCGATCCTCGACGGGGTGCCGGGGCTGGCGATGGGCAATGTGGTGGGCTCCAACACCGCCAATATCCTGCTGGTGCTGGGCCTGCCGGCGCTGCTTTCGGGCCTCGATACCGGCACCTGCGAGACGCGGCGCAACTACCTGTTCATGCTGGCGGCGAGCTTCCTGTTCATCGCGCTGGCCTTTGGCGGGGTGATCGCCTGGCCCCAGGGGCTGGTGCTGCTGGGGGGGCTCGCGCTGATGCTCGGCTCGGCCTATGGCGAGGCGCGGGAGCACCGGCGCCGGGGGCGCCCGGCCGATACCTGCCTGATCGGCGAAGCGGACGCATTGCCCGATGAGACCGCCGAAGCCGAAGATCTCGAAGGCGCCGACCCGGACATGCCCTGGTGGAAGATCCTGCTGTTTCTCGCCCTCGGCCTCGTCGGCCTGCCGCTGGGGGCGAACCTGCTGGTCGATGCCGCGACCGGTATCGCCCGCCATCTGGGCATTTCCGAGACCGTCATCGGCCTGACCCTGGTGGCGCTGGGCACCTCGCTGCCGGAGCTTGCCACCACGGTCATGGCGGCGATCCGCCGGCAGGCGGAGGTGGCGCTGGGCAATGTGATCGGCTCCAACATGTTCAACCTGCTCGCCATCATCGGCATCTCCAGCCTGTTCGGGCCGATCCCGGTGGAGCCGGGGCTGCTCTATTTCGACATCTGGGTGATGCTCGCCGCCTCGCTCATGCTGGCGCCCTTCGTGCTGCTGAGGTGGCATATGGGCCGGGCCTGGGGGGCAGCCTTCTGCCTGCTCTACGCGGCCTATATCTCGACCCTGCTGAGAGGGGCGGGCTGATGCGGGCGCTGGTTACCGGAGCGGGGGGGCGGCTGGGCCAGGCCATGGCGCTGGCGCTGGCCGCGCGCGGCTTTGACGTGGCGGTGCATTACGCGACCTCGCGCAGGGGCGCCGAAGAGACGCGCGCCGGCATCGAAGCCGCCGGCCGGCGCGGCGCGCTGGTGCAGGCCGACCTGCTCGACCACGCCGCCACCGAAGCCCTCGTCCCCGCCGCCGCCGAGGCGCTCGGCGGCCCGCTTGATGTGCTGATCAACAATGCCTCGATCTTCGAATACGACACGCTCGCCAGCGCCACGCCGGAAAGCTGGGAGCGCCATATCGGCTCCAACCTGCGCGCGCCCTTCTTCCTCACCCAGGCCTTTGCCGCCCAGGCGCCCGAGGCCGGCAGGGACGCCGCCGGCGAGCCCATTGCCCGGGCGCAGGTGATCAACATGATCGACCAGCGCGTGCGCAAGCTCACCCCCGAATTCATGACCTACACGCTGGCCAAGATGGGCCTCTGGGCGCTCACCCGCACCGCCGCCCAGGCGCTGGCTCCGGCCGTGCGGGTCAATGCCATCGCCCCGGGCCCCACCCTGATCGGCGCACGCCAGAGCCCGGAGCACTTCGCCCGCCAGCGCGCCGCTACCGTGCTCGGGCGCGGGGCGAACCCCGAAGACATCACCGCCGCGCTCGGCTACCTGCTCGACGCGCCGGCGGTGACCGGCCAGCTGATCGCGGTCGATGGCGGCCAGCACCTGGCCTGGCAGACGCCCGACGTGCTGGGGGTCGAGTGAGGCTTCGCGGGGCGGAGCGGGGCCGGGCTGCGACAACTTGTACACCGGGGCGGCCAGCGCGGGTGGGGGGCGCGAAAAAGCGCGCCTTTTCAGCCCCCTGCCAGGCGCGCAAGTTATTTTCCTTTCATATCAACGGCTTGGGAAAAGGCCGGAATCTCAAGAAAACGTGATAACCCCGCCGGATGAAAGGATTTTTCCCGCCTCGCCCTGATTTGCCCCCAGACTTTTCCACAGGCCGCCGGCGCGGTTTTTCCTTGCATCCTTTCGCGATAGATTGCAGCCAGCAAGAATCAGCGAGACGGGGTAGAAAGCCGGTGCGCGAAGAGGACAAACCCGACATTTCCGCCGCCGACCCAGCGCCCCCGGCCGCCGGCTCCGCGCCCGCCACCGGCCATGCGGTGATCGCCGCCTACCTGCCCCGGCTCGACAATTCCCCCGGCGTCTACCGGATGCTCGATGCCCGCGGCCAGGTGCTCTATGTGGGCAAGGCCAGGGCGCTGAAAAGGCGCGTTTCCTCCTATGCGCGCCCCACCGGCCACAGCCCGCGCATCGCCCGGATGATCGGGCTGACCGCGCGCATGATGTTTCTCACCACCGAGACCGAGACCGAGGCGCTGCTGCTGGAGCAGAACCTGATCAAGCAGCTCAAGCCGCGCTTCAACGTGCTGCTGCGCGACGACAAGAGCTTTCCCAACATCCTGCTGACCACCGATCACCCCTTCCCGCAGATCCTCAAGCATCGCGGGGCGAAAAAGCGCAAGGGCGCCTATTTCGGCCCCTTCGCCAGCGCCGGGGCGGTCAACCGCACGCTGAACCACCTGCAAAAGGTGTTCCTGCTGCGCGATTGCTCGGACGCCACCTTTGCCGGGCGCACCCGCCCCTGCCTGCAATACCAGATCAAGCGCTGCGCAGGCCCCTGCGTGGGCAAGATCTCGCAGGCGGATTACGCGGCGCTGGTGGCCGATGCCATGAGCTTCCTCAGGGGGCGCTCGACCCAGGTGCAGGCGGCGCTCGCGCGCGAGATGGAGGCGGCCAGCGCGGCGCTCGAATTCGAGCGCGCCGCGGCCCTGCGCGACCGCATCCGCGCGCTCACCGAGGTGCAGCAGGTGCAGGGGGTGAACCCGCGCGCGACACCGGAGGCCGACGTGATCGCGCTCCACATGGAGGGCGGGCAGGCCTGCGTGCAGGTTTTCTTCATCCGCGCGCATCAGAACTGGGGCAATCGCGATTTCTACCCGCGCACCGGCTCGGGCGCCGAGCCCGACGAGGTGCTGGCGGGCTTCATCGGCCAGTTCTACGCCCGCCGGGAGCCGCCGCGCCTGCTGCTGCTGAGCCACCCGATCGAGGAGGCGGCGCTGATGGAGCAGGCGCTCGGCCAGCGCGCCGGGCGCAAGGTGCGCATCATCGTGCCGCAGAAGGGCGAAAAGGCCGCGCTCGTCGCCGGCGCGCAGAGGAATGCCCGCGAAAGCCTCGGGCGCAAGCTTGCGGAAACGGCCAGCCAGGCGCGCCTGCTCGCGGGGCTGGCCGAGGCCTTCGCCCTGCCCGCCGCGCCGCGGCGCATCGAGGTCTATGACAACAGCCACATCCAGGGCGCCCACGCGGTGGGGGCGATGATCGTGGCCGGGCCGGAGGGCTTTCTGAAAAGCCAGTATCGCAAGTTCAACATCAAGGGCGAGGGCCTCGCCCCGGGCGACGATTTCGCGATGATGAAAGAGGTGCTGACCCGCCGCTTCAGGCGCCTTCTGAAGGAGGATGCGGAGCGCGAAGGCGAAGGCTGGCCCGACCTCCTGCTGATCGACGGCGGCGCGGGGCAGGTCTCGGCGGTGGCCGAGGTGCTCGAGGGGATGGGGCTTGGCGATATCGCGCTGATCGGCGTGGCCAAGGGCGAGGAGCGCAATGCGGGCAAGGAGGAGTTCTACCGCCCCGGCAAGCCGGTCATGGCCTTGCCCCGCAACGATCCGGTGCTCTATTTCATCCAGCGCTTGCGGGATGAAGCGCACCGCTTTGCCATCGGCACCCACCGCGCCCGGCGCGCGCGCGCCATGGGGGCGAGCCCGCTGGACGACATCCCCGGCGTGGGCCCCGGGCGCAAACGCGCGCTGCTCGCGCATTTCGGCTCGGCCAAGGCGGTGGCGCGCGCCGGTATCGAGGACTTGCGCGCGGTGGAGGGGATCAGCGCGAGGCTGGCCGAAACCATCCACGCCGCCCTGCGCGAGGGCTGAGGGGCGCCGATTTTTCTGCGAAAAATCGCTCCCAGCCGCCATGGAGGGAATGGTTGCGGGGTCCGTATTTGCCGCAACAGATGTGATTTGCGCCTTTGATGGGGGCGAAGTTATGGCACGTTGTCATCAATCTTGCACTTGACAGGGTTTTCGATCCGGATTCCGGCTTTCACCGGAAAACCGGAAAACCGGAAAACCGGAAAACCGGAAAACCGGAAAACCGGAAAACCGGAAAACCGGAAAACCGGAAAACCGGAAA
>JALWTH010000081.1 GCA_027082975.1 Paracoccaceae bacterium
CTCGACGATCGGCTCGCCGTCGCCGGAGAGACGCTGGGCCACCAGCTCGTCCAACTCGCCGTCGGCCGGGATCAGCCGCTCGAGGGAGCCGGGAGGATCGAGGAACTCGCCGTGCCGCACGCGGCGCAGCACGTCGCGATGCTGCCGCTCCAGCCGGCGCGCCAGCTCCCGCTCGAGTCGGCGCTTCTCCCCCGCCGAGCCGGCAATGGCCGTGACCGCCACCCGCCCCGGCGCGGCGGAAATCTTGGAGCGTTCCAGCCGCGCCAGCGCCTCCAGGGCGAAGCCCAGCGCCGCATCCCAGCCTTCGGGCACCGGGTAATCGGCGCTCTGCAGCAGGTCCACCACCCGCGCGCCGCCGGCGATCCGCGCGACCCTTCCCGCCAGCGCCCCGCGGTCCATTGCCTGCGGGACCAGGCCGATCAGCTGGATGCCGTCTTCGTTGCGCAGGATCTCCACCGAGAAATCCGGCGCCGCCACCGCATCGGGCGGGCGCACCTCGATATGGTCGATGATCCGGGCGCTGTCCACCACCTCGCCGGCGGCCGAGAGCGCCCGGAACCGCGCCGCCTCGCTCTCCACCTCGCCCGAGAGCGTCACCTGCAGCCCGGAAGCGGCGACGGCCACCTCTTCGACCCCCTGCATGGCAAAGCGCGCGCTGATGTCGCGAAGCGCGGCGCGCTCGATGCCGCCGGCGGCCAGAAAGGCGACCAGGAGCGCCAGCAGGGCGGCGGCCAGGACAAGGCCGGCATTCAGGGCGATGTGGGAAAGGCGCATGCGGCTGTCGGTGGTTATGGTTTCGTTGCTCTGCTGCGGTTTTCGGGCACAAGGCCCGGCCTCTCCCCCTTCCTATTGGCTAAACCGCGCCAAGGCAATCGCCCGCGGCTAGAGAAGGACCGATACGGCAAGAAACAGCACAGCGATCAGGCCGGCATCGCGGTTCGAGCGAAACAGCTTCATGCAGACTCCCGCATCGGCGATGTCGAGCCGGCTGAGCTGCCAGGCCAGGTGCCAGCCGAAGAACCACGCGCCCCCGAGCGCCACCACCAGGCGCAGCACGTCGCCCCCCGGCGCCAGCGCCACGATAATGGCCGCGCTCATCATGAGCACCGCCGCCGCCAGAAAGCCGCGCAGCCACGGCGCCGGGCGCGCGCCGAACAGCCGCGCGGTGGATTTGACCCCGATCAGCGCATCATCCTCGATATCCTGATAGGCATAGATGGTGTCGTAAAACAGCGTCCAGGCGAGGCCGGCCAGATACAGCAGCACAGGCGCGAGGCCGAGGCTGCCCGCATGGGCGATCCAGCCCAGCAGCGCGCCCCAGTTGAAGGCGATGCCGAGAAACACCTGCGGCCACCAGGTGAAGCGCTTGGCAAAGGGATAGATCGCCACCGGCAGGAGCACGACGAGGCCGGCGAGTATCGCCGCGCGGTTGAAGGTGAGCAGGATCAGCGCCGAAAGCGCCACCTGCGCCCCCATCCAGACCAGCGCCTGGCGCAGGCTCACCTGCCCCGAGGGCAGCGGGCGGGAGGCGGTGCGCGCCACCTGCGCGTCGATCTCGCGGTCGGTGATGTCGTTCCAGCTGCAGCCGGCCCCGCGCATCAGAAAGGCGCCGAGCGCGCAGGCCGCGAAGATCCACAGATCCGCGAGCCGCGCCTGCCCGTCAGAGGCCATGGCCAGAAACAGCCCCCACCAGCAGGGGATCAGCAGCAGCCAGGTGCCGATCGGCCGGTCCGCCCGGCTCAGGCGCAGATAGGGGCGCAGGCGGGCGGGCGCCCGGCGGTCCACCCAGTTGCCCGGCGCCGCATCGGCCACCTGCCCCGCCTGCCCGGTCATTGCCTCTGGAAGCCGCTCCTGTTTGGCCATAGGTTCGCCTCATGAAAAAAGCACGTGTCAGGCTCCATGTAGATCACCCCCTCGGGGAGGGGCAAGCGGTTCGCGTCGAGGGGGTGATCTACATGGAGCCTGACACG
>JALWTH010000082.1 GCA_027082975.1 Paracoccaceae bacterium
GGTGCCGGGGGCGGGCGCTGCGAGCCTTCGCCCGGAGCGACCTCTTGGGCGGCTTCCGGCGCAGGGCCCGGCGCAGGACCCGGCGCCGGGAGGGCGGCGATTTCGGCCGGGGCCTCGCTTTCCGCCTGCGGCTGGGAGACCTCGCCAGCCACGGAACCGGATGGGCTGAAGACCACCGGCGCGGGCGCCGAAGCGGTGGGTCCGGTGCCGCCGGCGCCCTCGGGCCGAGAGCGGGTATGGGGCGCAGATGCAGGTGCGGTTTCGCCAACTGCTTCCACAGCCATATCGGATTCGGCGGGGGCATCTGCCGGGCCAGCCGCGCCCGCCTGCAAACCCATCCAGGCCGCCATGCGGAAATGGTCCATCGCCAGGGCCAGCGCGCCTTCGCTCTGCTGCAGCACCCCCATCAGGAAATGCACCCGCGCATCGGCCGTGCCATCGGCAATCGCCGCATCGCAATAGGGCGCGGCGGCGCGCAGGGCTGCCAGCGTCTGCGCGCTGGCCGGGAGCGAATTGTCCGGCGGGCCTGCGAGGGCCAGGCACCGGGCCAGCGCGCCCTCTTGCCGCGCTTGCGCGGAGGCGGCGGCAAAGGGGCCGGGCAAAAGGCTGGCCGCAAGGACAAGGCTCAGGGGCAGCAGGCGGGCGGTCATCAATCTTGCGGGCACGGGATTTCCAATCTGCTTCAACTACCGCAAGCAATCTAATCGCCGCCTCGCCCGCTGTCGACCGCCTTCTGCCGCTGGGCCCGGACTGCTGCCCCGGCTCACAGATCGCGCGCCGGGTGCGGGGGATCCGATTTTTCGCAGAAAAATCGTCCGCCCCGAAGCCGCGGCCTGTCCGGCTTAGGCTCAGGACCCATTAATCCCGCGCTCACAGCGGCTTGAGGCGCGAAATATCAGGGGTTTTTTGCCCGCCGGACAGGGTGGGTCCCCTTTCCAAGGGCAAAAGGCCCCTGAGATGAAGCGCCTGCTCCGCCCTTCGGGTCCGGCGGATTTGCTCCCTGAATGCGTTGCAAGTCCTTGGAATAGCACCACTATTCCTGCGGTCTTGCGCCTGTTCAGGAAGCAAATCTGCCGGACTGTGAACGTCGGATTAATGGGTCCTGAGCCTAGCGCCGCCCCTCCCTGAGCCAGCCCCAGAGCATCAGCCCGGCGGCGAGCGCGAGCCCGAGCCAGCCCGGCAGCAGCGCGGCGCGGCGCAGCGAGGTGGTGGCAAAACCCGCGCGCGGGGTGAGGCCGATCCAGCCGCGCCCGGCGGCCGGGCGCCCGGCGCGCACCATGCGCAGGGTCGGGGTGCCGTCCTCCAGGCGCTTCACCCCGCCCCGGCTCGCCTTCACCGCCGGGGCCAGGCGCGCCGGGCTGGCCAGCGGCGCGGCAAATTCGCGCGGCGCCGGCGGCCCCAGCGCCACCACCGCCTCCAGCGCCCCCTGACGCAGGCGGTAAAGCCCCATGCCGCGCCCGGCGAACGCCGCTTCGAAACGCCCCGGGCGGACCTCCTCCAGCGCCACGCTTTCGCGCGTCCCGTCCGGCAGGGTCACCGCCACTTCCGGCACCTCGGCGCCGAGGCTCTGGCGGACGATCCTGAGCGCGCCCCCCTGCACCTCGGCCCACAGCGCCTCTTCCTCCAGCTCCGGTTCGCCCATCAGCCAATGCGCCAGCCGGCGCAGCAGTTCCGCCTGCGGCCCGCCGCCTTCGAAGCCCCGGCTCCACAGCCAGGCGTGATCCGAGGCCAGCAGCGCCACGCGCCCCGCGCCGATGCGGTCGAGCAGCAGGAGCGGCGCCCCGCCGGCGCCCTGCATCAGCACCTCGCCCGCCACCGGCACCACCCCGACCTGGCGCAGCCAGCGGCCCCAGTCGCCGGGGGGCGCGGCATCCTCGAGCCCCCGCGTCACCGGGTGGCGGCGCCCGGTATCGGTCACTTCCGGGCGCAAGGCGCGCTCGGCCACCTGGCCGGTCGATCTGCCCGGCAG
>JALWTH010000083.1 GCA_027082975.1 Paracoccaceae bacterium
CGCTGGCATGGACTTCGAGACCGAGGGCGATCAGACGCTTTTCGAGGATGTCGCGATGCAGGTCGTCGGCCATGGCCACCGCCGCGCGCTTCAGCCAGGCGGGCAGGTCGGGCTCTTCGAGCTGCTCGACCACCGGCAGGGTCACATGCAGGCCGAAGCAGGAGCCGACATTCTCCTCGCTCTCCACCCAGATCTCGCCGCCCATCAGCTCGATCAGCTGTTTCGAGATCGCCAGCCCCAGGCCGGTGCCTTCGAACTTGCGGTTGCGTTCGTCCTCGACCTGGTTGAACTCGCCGAAGATATGCCCGAGCTTGTCGGCCGGGATGCCGATGCCGGTATCTTCCACGGTGATGTGGATGCGCTGGGTCGGCCCCGGCTCCACCGGCAGGCCGACGACGCGCACCAGCACATGGCCCTTTTCGGTGAATTTCACCGCGTTGCCGATCAGGTTGGTCAGCACCTGGCGCAGGCGCAGCTGGTCGCCCTCGAACATGGTGGGCAGGAACATGTCGTAATCCAGCACCAGCTGGAGCTGCTTTTCCTGGATGGTCGGCTGCAGCAGGGTGATGATGTCGAGGATGGTGGTCTCAAGGCAGAAGGGCGCCTTGTTCAGGGTCAGCCGGGCGGCCTCCAGCTTCGAATAGTCGAGCACGTCATTGATGATCGTCAGCAGCGCGGTGCCGGAGCTGCGGATCGTATCGACGCAGAGTTTCTGCTCGTCGTCAAGCTCGGTCTCGGCCAGCAGGTCGGCCATGCCGACGACGCCGTTCATCGGCGTGCGCAGTTCGTGGCTCATGTTGGCGAGGAAGGCGCTCTTGGCCCGGTTGGCGGCCTCGGCGCGGTCGCGGGCATCTTTCAACTCACGCTCGTAGCGCACCGACTCGGTGATGTTGAGCCCCATGGAGACGGTATCGCCGCCCTCGCCGCGCCGGTCCACGAGGCGCACATAGGTGCCGTCCCAGAACTTGATCACCTTGGGCTCGATCTGCGGCGAGGACCAGCGCGACAGCATCTCGTCGCGCCAGACATGGCGCGGCGTGTCGCCGATATCGACAATTCCCTCCTCGAGCAGGATCTGCACGATGTCGTGGTAGCGGATCCCCGGCGCCATGCATTCGAGTCCGTCAAACGGCGCCAGATAGGCGGAGTTGGCGATGACCAGGCGCGAATCGCGGTCAAAGACGGCAAATCCGTCCTGTATCGTCTCGATCGAGTCCCAAAGCCGGCGCTTGGCGATGACCACTTCCTTGGTAACCTTTTCGAGATTGGCCTTTACCTGGCTGTTTTCCTCTCTGACTTCCTCCACCTCGCCGCGGGTTTCCACGATCTCCTCGCTGAGGTTTCGGGCATGGGAGGCCAGCATTCGGTTGGCCTCGAACAGCTCTTGCTGTTTCTGTTGCAGCAGCCTCTCGGCCGCCATGCGGGCGCGGCGCTCTGCCGCCAGCAGGTCTTCAATGCTCATCCGGGTTCTCCAAACTCCTGCGCCGATCATGGCCGAGCAAGGTGAACAGGGGGTTAACGCAGGCGGGGCATTCAGCCGCGCCATTGCCTTGGCGACGCTCCTGTGTCAGCATGAGTCGAGGGACGCAAAGGGAGGAACCGATGCGGCTGATTCTGGCATTTATATTTTTTGTATTTAGCTTCAATACCTTGGCGACAGCCGGCGAAGGAATTGCCGACCGGCGCATGGTGCTCTGGCGCGATACCGACTTTTACGGCGGCGATATCCGCACCCTGCTCGATACCTCGCTGGGCGCCTGCGAGGCGGCCTGCCTGAGCGATTCGGCCTGTCGGGCCTATACCTTCAACGCCACCAAGAGCGCCTGCTTTCTGAAGAACGAAATCGGCGAGAAGACCGCCTTTGCCGGGGCGTGGTCGGGCGAGGTGGTGGCGACGGACCCCGCCTATCTGCTCCAGGCGCCCGGCCGGGCGCGGGAGCTCGGCTTTCTCGATGAAAGCGATCTGGAGGCGGCCAGGGAGCAGGCGGCAGGGCTTTCTCACGAACATGTGGTGGGCGGCTGGGACCTGACTGCGCTGCGCGAGGCCCGGCGCGAGGCCGAGACCGGAGCGAACCTGTCCAGGGCGATGCGCCTTGCCGGCGGGGCGGTGGTGCTCAGCGACAGCCCTTCGGACTGGGCCGAATATGCACGCCTGCTGCTGGCGCTTGCCTGGCAGGACGAGGACCGGGACGCCCAGCGGCGCTTGCGCGACCGTGCCATCGGCGCGGCGGTCAACGGCTATCTGCGCGCATCCCGGCCGGCGCAGCGGGCCAGGCTGCTGATGCTGCTGGGCGAGGGGCTGGAGGCGCGTGGGCGCGGGCGGCTGGCGATCCCGGCCTACCGGCTTGCGCAGCAGCTGAGCCCGCGCGATGACATCGCCGAAGCGCTGGACAAGGCGATCGGCAAATACGGCTTCCGGGTGATCGACCACCGGGTGGAGGCCGACAGCGCCGAGCCACGCATCTGCGCCGAATTCAGCGAGGCGCTGCTGGAGGCGGGCATGGACTACGCCCCCTATGTGCAGAGCGATGCTTCGGGGCTGGCGGTGGAGGCGCAGGGGCGCGCGCTCTGCGTCACCGGCGTAACCCACGGCCAGCGCTACCGGCTGACCCTGCGCGCCGGCCTGCCGGCGGCCAGCGGCGAGAAGCTTGAGAAGCCCGTCACGCTCAACGCCTATGTGCGCGACCGCTCCCCGGCGGTGTGGTTCCCGGGCCGTGCCTATGTATTGCCGGCCACGGGGACGCCGAGCATTCCGCTGGTGGGGGTGAATGCCTCCGAGGTCGCGCTTGCGCTCTACCGGATGACAGACCGCAACCTGATCGAGGCCTTCCGCCGGCAGTATCTGGCCAGCCCGATGCAGCCCTGGGAGATCGAGGGGCTTTCGCAGGAAATGGCCAGCGAGATCTGGTCGGGCACCGGCACGCTTCAGACCGAGCTGAATCGCGAAGTGACCACCCTGCTGCCGATGCAGGAGGCGCTGGCAGACCAGCCGCCGGGCATCTACATGCTGGAGGCGCGCGTGCCGGGGGTCGATCCCTATGACGCGCCGCCGGCCACGCAATGGTTCGTGGTCAGCGATATCGGGCTCGCCTCGATGCTGGGGGCGGACGGGCTGCATGTCTTTGCCCGCTCCCTGGCCAGCGCCGAGCCGCTGGAGGGCCTCGAGGTGCAGCTGATCAGCCGCGCCAACGACGTGCTGTCCACGGTCACGACCGACGCGCGGGGTTACGCCCATGTGCCTGCCGGGCTGACCGCCGGGCAGGGGGCGCGGGCCCCGGCGCTGGTGCTGGTGCGCGGGGCGGACGACATGGGCTTCCTGTCGCTGAGCGAGCCGGCCTTCGACCTCTCCGACCGCGGGGTGGAGGGCCGGCCGGCCGCGCCGCCCATCGACCTCTTTGCCACCACCGACCGGGGCGCCTACCGCGCCGGCGAGGTGATCCACGCCACCGCCCTGGCGCGCAACGCCACCGCCGAGGCGATCGAGGGCCTGCCGATCACCGCCGTGCTGATGCGCCCGGACGGGGTCGAATACAGCCGCGTGCTCTCCGAAGGGGTCGGCGCCGGGGGGCATGTATTCGACCTGCCGCTGGGCGCAGGCGTGCCGCGCGGCACCTGGCGGCTGGATTTCCTTGCCGACCCGGAGGCGCCGGCGCTCGCCAGCCGCACCCTGCTGGTAGAGGACTTCCTGCCCGAGCGGATCGACTTCGAGCTTTCCCTGCCGCAAGACCCCATCTCCCTGCGCGACAGCCCCGAGCTCACCATCGACGCGCGCTATCTGTTTGGCGCGCCGGGGGCGGACCTGGCCATCGAAGGCGATGTGGTGCTCGGCGCGGCGACGCGGATCGAGGCCTTTCCGGGCTACCGCTTCGGCCGCTACGACGACCGCCCCGCGCCCGCCTATGGCAACCTCCCCTACGACCAGCGCACCGATGCCGATGGCCGCGCGGTACTGCCGGTGAGCTTCCCGGAATTCGACGCCCCCGGAATGCCGGTCGAGGCGCGCATCGTGGTGCGCGTATCCGAAGGCTCCGGCCGCCCGGTCGAGCGCAGCCTCGTCCGCCTGCTCAGCCCCGCCGGACCGATGATCGGCATCAAGCCCGCCTTTGACGAAGACCTGCCCGAAGGCGCCGAAGCGCGGTTTTCGCTGCTGGCGCTGGGGCCGGACCTCGCCCCCGCGCCCATGCAGGTGCGCTGGCATGTGAACCGGATCACCACCCGCTACCAGTGGTATGCGATTGACGGCTCCTGGGACTGGGACGCGGTGACCCGGCGCGAGCGTATCGCCTCGGGCGAAGCCACACTGGGCGCCGCCCCGCAGGAGATCGCCGCCCGGCTGGATTGGGGCCATTACGAACTGGTGGTCGAGGGGCTCGGGAGCGCGGCGGGGATCGCCTCTTCGGTCGATTTCTTCGCCGGCTGGTATGGCGGCGCCGATACCGCCACCACGCCCGACATGCTGGAAATGTCGCTCGATGCCGGGACCTACCGCCCCGGCGATACCGCCACCCTGCGCCTGGTGCCGCGCGTCGCCGGCAAGGTGCTGGTCACGGTGATGTCGAACCGGCTGATCCACATGACCACGCTGGATGCGGTGGCGGGCGAGAATACCGTCACCCTGCCGGTTACCGACGAATGGGGCGCTGGGGCTTATGTCACCGCGACCCTGATCCAGCCGATGCGGGACGCCGAAGGGCATCTGCCCACCCGCGCGCTGGGGCTGGCCCATGCGGCGGTCGATCCGGGCGCGCACCTGTTGCGGGCGCGCTTCGAGGGGCCGGACGAAGCGGCCCCGCGCGGCCCGCTCGACGTGGTGCTGCGCGTCGAGGGAGCAGAGCCGGGCGACGAGGTATATGCCACCATCGCCGCGGTGGATGTGGGAATCCTGAACCTCACCTCCTTTGCCAGCCCCGACCCCGCGGCGCATTATTTCGGCCAGCGGCGGCTCGGCATGGAGATCCGCGACCTCTACGGCCGGCTGATCGACCGCGCCGGCGCGCTGATGGGCGCGACCCGCTCCGGCGGCGATGAGATGGCGCAGATGCGCATGCAGGCCCCGCCGCCGACCGAAGCGCTGGTGGCCATGTTCTCCGGGCCGCTTCGCGTGGACGAAGACGGGCGGGTGCAGACCGGCTTCGACCTGCCGGGCTTCAACGGCACCGTGCGGCTGATGGCCGTGGTCTGGTCGGCGCGCGGCCTGGGCCAGGCGGAAAAGGAGGTGCTGGTGCGCGACCCGGTGGTGGTCACCGCTTCGCTGCCGCGCTTCCTCGCGCCCGGCGACCGCGCGCGCCTGCTGCTGGAACTGGTCCATGCCAAGGGGCCGGCGGGCGAGATGGCGCTGTCGGTGCGCGGCGAGGGGGTCACGGTCGATGACTCCGCCCTGCCGCCCACGGTGACGCTGGCCGAGGGCGGCACCGCGCGCCTGTCCGTGCCGGTCAGCGCTTCGGCGCCGGGGATGGGCACCATCCGCGTGACGCTCACCACGCCGGACGGCACCACGCTGACCAAGGAACTGAGCCTCCCGGTGCAGGTGAACGACCCGGAAATCGCCCGCATGAGCCGCTTCACGCTCGCGCCGGGCCAGCGCTTCAGCCTCGACAGCGCCGTGTTTACCGGGCTGATGCCGGGCAGCGGACACGCTACGCTCTCAGCCGGGCTCATGGCACGGCTGAACGTCGCCGGCCTGCTCGACCGGCTCGACCGCTACCCCTATGGCTGCACCGAGCAGCAGACTTCGCGCGCCCTGCCGCTCCTCTACCTGGAGCCGGTGGCGCGGGCGATGGGGCTTGACGGGCAAAGGGACGTCTCCGAACGCGTCAGGGATGCCATTGCCGGGGTGCTGGCCAACCAGGCGGCGGCGGGCAGCTTCGGCCTGTGGGAACCTGACAGCGGGGATTTGTGGCTCGATGCCTATGTCTCCGACTTCCTGTCGCGCGCCCGCGCCAGGGGCTACGCGGTGCCCGACACCGCCTTCCGCGCGGCCATGGACAACCTGCGCGCGCGGGTGAACTACGCGCCTGACTTCGACGAAGGCGGCGAGGGGCTGGCCTATGCGCTTTACGTGCTGGCGCGCGAAGGGGCGGCCGCCATGGGCGACCTGCGCTACTATGCGGATGAAAAGGGCGGCGCCTTCTCCACCCCGCTTGCCGCCGCCCAGCTGGGCGCCGCACTTGCCGCCTATGGCGACCCGGTGCGCGCCGATGCGATGTTTGCCCGCGCAAACGCCATGCTCGACAGGGCCGGGCCGGAAGCCGCGCCGGCCTGGCGCGACGATTACGGCACCGGCCTGCGCGATGCCGCCGCCGTGCTGGCGCTATCCATCGAAGCGGGCAGCGCGGTCGCGGACCGAGAAGCGCTCGTGGCACGCCTGGCACAGATGCGAGGGCCGCTCTCCACCCAGGAAGCCACCTGGGCGCTCCTGGCCGCGGCGGCGATGCTGGAGGAGGGCACCAGTTCCGGCCTGCTGATCGACGGCGCGCCGGCCACCGACCCCGCGGTGCTGTCGCTGGATGCCGCCGAGGCAAACGCGCCTGTGACGGTAGAGAATACCGGAACGAACGCAATCGAGCTGACCCTCGCCACCTTCGGCGTTCCGCAGCAGGCTCCGCCGGCGGGCGGGCAGGGCTACGCCATTTCGCGGCGGTATTTCTCCATGCAAGGCGAGCCGGTGGACATTGCCGAAGTCACGCAGGGCACGCGCCTGGTCACGGTGCTGAGCGTGCAGCCTTTCGGCCCGTCCGATGGGCGGCTTATGGTCAACGACCCGCTGCCCGCGGGCTTCGAGATCGACAACCCGAACCTGCTCGCCGCCGGCGACATCCGGGCGCTCGACTGGCTGGACGTGGTGGATGAGGCGGCTTTCACCCAGTTCCGCCAGGAACGCTTCCTGGCTGCGGTGGACTGGAGCTCGGACAGGCCCTTCCGCCTCGCCTATGTGGTACGGGCGGTGACACCGGGCACCTACCGCCACCCGGCGGCCTCGGTCGAAGACATGTACCGCCCCGCCTTCCGCGCCAATGGCAGAACCGGAACGGTGCGGATCACCGAGTAATGCGCAAGGCAGGCACCGGCCCCCGCGCGCGCAGCGCGCGCCCCCGAGTGGCAAAATTTTTCGAAAAATTTTCGCGATTCCGGGCGCGCGCTGCGCGCGCGGAGCGCCCTGACGGGCGCCGGGGCAGCCCGCTCGGCCGCGCCGTGCTGGCGCTGGCGCTGGGGCTGCTCCTGCTCGCCTACGGGCGCGACCGCTTCGATGCCTGGATCGACGCCACCGACCTGCCGCCGCTTGAGGTGGCGACTTCGGTCGAGGTGCTGGACCGCTCCGGCACGCTCCTGCGCGCCTATACGGTAGAGGATGGCCGCTGGCGGCTGCGGGTTTCGCTCGACGAGGTGGACCCGGATTTCATCGCCATGCTCCTTGCCTATGAAGACAAGCGCTTCTGGCAGCACCATGGCGTTGACCCGCGCGCCATGCTGCGTGCCGCCCTGCAGGCGCTCGAGAGCGGGCGCATCGTCTCCGGCGGCTCGACCTTGACGATGCAGGTCGCCCGCCTGCTCGAAGATGGCCCCACCGGGCGCTGGCGGGGCAAGCTGCGCCAGATGCGCGTGGCGCTGGCGCTGGAGCGGCGCCTGAGCAAGGAGGAGATCCTGACGATCTACCTCAACCGCGCCCCCTATGGCGGCAATCTCGAGGGCATCCGCGCCGCCACGCGCGCCTATTTCGCCAAGGAACCGCGCCGCCTGACCCCGGCCGAAGCCGCCCTGCTGGTGGCGCTGCCCCAGGCCCCGACCGCACGCCGCCCGGACCGCGCCCCCGAGGCCGCCCGCGCCGGGCGCGCCAAAGTGCTCGGCCGTGCCCTTGCCGCCGGCCTTCTCGACAGCGAAACCGTCGCCGCCGCCCTCCGCGACCCCCTGCCCGAGAGCCGCCAGCCCATGCCCGCGCTCGCCGCGCATCTCGCCGATGCGGCGCGGCGCGAACGCCCGGCGCTCCAGCGCCATGACCTCACCATCGA
>JALWTH010000084.1 GCA_027082975.1 Paracoccaceae bacterium
GTCTAGGGGGAGGGATGCCCCCGCCGCAGGACATATCCGTATCCGGCCACCTGAAGGCCATTCTCTCCCTCGGCCTGCCGCTGATTCTGAGCCTGCTCGCGCAGATGAGCATGGGGATGGTCGATACCATGATGATGGGCTGGTATGACGTGGAGGCGCTGGCCGGGCTGGTGCTGGGCAGCACCTTGTTCTTCATCCTGTTCCTGATGGGGGCGGGCTTTGCCTGGGCGGTGATGCCGCTGGTGGCGGCGGCGGCGGAGGCGGGCGATACCATGCATCTGCGGCGGGTCACCCGGATGGGGCTGTGGATCAGCTTCGCCACGGCGCTTCTGGTGCTGCCGCTGATGCTGTTCTGCGCGCCGGTGCTGCGCGCGCTGGGCCAAGAGGCGCGGCTTGCGCTGATCGCCCAGGATTACCTGCGCATTGCCGGCTTCGGCATGATCCCGGCGCTGCTGGCGATGGTGATGCGCTCCTGTCTGGTGGCGCTGGAGCGCCCGCTGGCGGTGCTGGCGGTGACGCTGATGGCGGCCGCGGCCAATGCGGCGCTGAACTACGCGCTGATCTTCGGCCATTGGGGCGCGCCGCGAATGGGTGTGCGGGGGGCGGCGCTGGCCTCGCTGCTGGTGCAGGGGCTGATGTTTGCGGCCATGGCGGCCCAGGCGCGGCGGGCGCTGCCCGGGGTGACGCTGTTTCGCCGCATCTGGCGCCCGGACTGGGGCGTGTTTGGTGCCGTCGCGCGGATGGGGCTGCAGATCGGCCTCACCTCGCTGGCCGAGACCGGGCTGTTTGCCGCCAGCACCCTGATCATGGGCCGGATCGGCACGCTGGAACTGGCCGCCCACGGGATCGCGATCCAGATCATCTCGCTGTTCTTCATGGTGCATGTGGGCCTGTCCAATGCCGCCACCGTGCGCGCCGGCCGGGCGCTGGGGCGCGGGGACCAGGCCGGGCTCAGGCGCGGCGCGGCCCTGGTGCTGGGCCTGTCGCTGGGCTTCGCGGCGCTGGTCGCCTGCCTGCTGCTGGCGATGCCCGAAGCGATGATCGGCCTGTTTCTCGACCCCGGCGAGCCCCTGCGCGGCGAGATCCTGGGCATCGGTCGCGGCCTGCTGTTCGTCGCCGCCTTCTTCCAGCTGGTGGATGCGGCGCAGGTGATGGCGCTGGGGCTGCTGCGCGGGGTGCAGGATACCCGCGCGCCGATGTGGTATGCGGCGCTGTCCTATTGGGTCGTGGGGGTGCCGCTTTCGTGGTATCTGGGGCTCGGCGCGGGCTGGGGCGGGCCGGGGGTGTGGCTTGGCCTGCTGGTGGGGCTGGCGCTGGCGGCACTCACCATGCAGGGGCGGTTCTGGCTGAAATCGTCGCGGATATGATGGGCTTTGTTTTGGGCAGCGCGATTTTTCCGCGAAAAATCGCCGTCGCCGCCCGGCCCGATTTTTCTGCGAAAAATCGTGCCCGGCCCTCAGCGGGTGCGCAGTTCGGCGAGGACGAACAGGCGGATCGCCGAGGCCAGTCCGCTTTCCATGCCGCGTTCGGCGTCGATCCGGGCGGCAAGCTCGTTTACCGACAGGCCGCGCCGGGCGGCGATTTCGGTGAAGGCCTGCCAGAACTCATCTTCGAGCGACACGCTGGTGCGGTGCCCGCGCAGGGTGAGGGAATGTTTCTTCGGCCGGGCCATGGGCCAGATCTCGCATGTTTGCGCGGGAAAGCAAAGCCCGGCTCTCGCGGGCGGTGAGGCAGAGGCGGGCGGTGGGGCCGTAAAGCGCCGGATCGGCGGCGAGCGCGGGGAAGGCGGCAAACAGGCGCCTGCGCGCGGTGCGCCCGAGGGAGGCGAGCGCGACCCCGCCCGGATAGAGGCTCTCGCAGGGCAGGCCATTGGCCAGCAGCACCGCATGGGCGGGCAGCAGGATATGGTGGTAGCGCGCGCCCTCGGGCAGTGCCCGGGCGGGGGCAGGGGCGGCGTAATGCGGGG
>JALWTH010000085.1 GCA_027082975.1 Paracoccaceae bacterium
CCGAGGCCTCCTGACCGCCCTCCTGCGCCTCATTGCTCTCGCGGGGCGCTTCGGCGGTTTGCGTCACCGGCGCGGGCGGGGGCTCTGGCGCGGGCGGGGCGTCGCCCTTGCCGGAGGGATCGGCGTAGCGGTCGTTGAGGCTCTGGATATGGGTGGCGACCGTGTCGCGGATCACCTGCAGGCGCTTGGCGATGCGTTTGGACCAGCCCACCGGGGTCGGCGTGAAGACCGAGCCGCGCCAGGAGGTGGTGCGCAGGAAGCCCGCGCGCAGGTTGAGCTCGGCCGGGCCCTCGGCCTCGGGGAGCTTGCGGGCAAGGCGCTTGCGCACGAGCCCGCGCATCCAGCCGTGGGTGGCGCCGATGACGATGGCGGCGCCGATGGCGGCGATCAGGATATCCCAGCGGTGGGTGATGAAGCCTTCGAGGCTGAACAGCCCCTCGGGCAGCGACCAGCCCATCTTTACCGAAAGCGCGATCAGGGCCGCGGCCAGCGCGCCGAGTACCAGCCCGTCGCCGATCAGCACCCGGCGGCGCCATTTGCGCTTGGCCTCCATCAGGCGCGGCAGGACTTCGTGCTCAAGCTGGTTGGCGACATTTTCCAGCACCCCGACCACGCGATAATTGCGCTGGATTTCCACCTCGTCCATGCGCTTGGTGATCTGGGCAAGGTCATTGTCGCGCCGGGCGCGGAAGCGCGCGCGCAGGGCTTCGTCCTCGATCGGGATCGAGGCTTCCTCGTTGTAGATGGTAAAGAACTTGCCGGAGGCGAGCCCGGCCTGGGCGATCGAGCGCTGCCAGGCGCCGAACACTTCCTCCGGGTTGTCCTCACGCGCGGCGGTGTCGATCTGGTTCAGCACGTAGAAGAACTTGGAAGTGTCGGCCCGCTCCACCGTGCGCTTGACGAGGTGCTGGAGCGTGTCCTGCATGGCGCCGGGCTCGGGGTGGCGGGCATCGAAGAAAACCAGCACCAGGTCGCTCAGGTCGATGATGTGGTCGGTGATGCGCAGGGTCGAGCGGCGCTGATCGTCGGCATCGAAGCCGGGGCTGTCGATGATGATCTTGGACTTGAGCTTCTCGGAATGGGAGGTGCGCAGTTGCAGGTAGCTTTCGATCCGCTTGCCCTCGCCGCGGGCGACCTTCTCGATCTCGCCGGAGATGCGGTAGAAGGGAAAGCGCGGGTCGGCATCGAGCGCGCTGCCGGGCAGGGTGTGGTTGGAGGCGGTGGCGGCGGAGCGGTAGGTGATGACGGTGAACTTGTCATCCACCGCCTGGTTGCCGGTGTCCTGGATCTTTTCGCCGATATAGGCATTGATGAAGGTGGACTTGCCGGAGGAAAACGTGCCCAGCACCGCCACCAGCGGCCACCAGCTGATCTTGGTCGCAAGCGAGCTTTCGCGGTCGAGAAGGCCCATGCCGTAAAGGATCTTGTCGAGCTTGTAATAGGTCGGAAGCACCTCGAGCAGGGCCGGGTTTTCGCTGGCGAGGTGGCTTTCGAGGCTCGACAGGCGCTTGGTCAGGAACTGGCTCACGGGCTGTTCTCCAGAGCTTTTTGCACGCGCCCGGCGGCGGCGCGGTCGAGGGTCGAGAGCACGCCGGCGAGCATCTGCGCCTGCTGGCGGTGGCCGGCTTCGAGCGCGGCCATGGCGGCGGCCTCGTAATGGGTGGCGGCTTCGACGCGGTTGCCGTTCATGTAGTGGATATTCCCCAATTCGCCGTGCAAGGATTCATTGTCCGGGTATTCTTCCAGCAAATCCCGGTATTTGGCAATGGCTGTGGCGATGTCGCCCTGCCAATAGGCGGCGCGGGCGGCGGCGAGGCGCGCTTCGAGGCTGCTGGCCTGGGGCGCGGGCGCTGCGGCGGCGGTGGAAGCGCCGGCGGGCGGGGTCGGGGTTTGCAGATTTGCAGCCGGTGGCGTCGGGGTTTGCAAAGCCGGCGCG
>JALWTH010000086.1 GCA_027082975.1 Paracoccaceae bacterium
CCCTGACCGCCGCGCCCCGCTCGGCCGCGGCGCCGGCGGCCCTCCTGGCCCGGGGGGCCGCGGGCGGAGCCGGACGCCCCCCCCCGCGGCGGCCCCCGCGCCCCTGATCGCGATTCTCGACGACGAGCCGCAGATCCGCCTGATGCTGGCCGAGGCCCTGGAAGAGGCGGGCTTCCGCACCGCGGGCTTTTCCCGCGCGACCGAGTTCGAGGCGGCGCTCGGGCGCCTGTCGCCGGCGATCTGCCTGGTCGATCTGGGCCTGCCCGACCGGGACGGGCTGACCCTGGTGCACCGGCTGGCGCTGGAACAGGGGGCGGCGGTGATCATCATATCGGGCCGCGCACAGGTGCAGGACAGGGTGACGGGGCTCGAGCTCGGCGCCGACGACTACATCATCAAGCCCTTCGATCCGGCCGAGGTGGTGGCCCGGGTGCGCGCCATCCTCAGGCGCGGCCGCGCGCCCCGGGACCGCCAGCGGACGGTGGCGCGGTTCTCGGGCTGGACGGCGCGGTTCGACAGCTTCACGCTGGAAGCCGCCGACGGCACGACCACCGGCTTCAGCCAGGCCGAGGGCGAGGTGCTGCGCCTGTTCCTCGAAAACCCCAACCGGCTGATCACCCGCGCCCGGATGCAGGAAAGCCTCGGCGGCACGGCGGGCGAGAGCTTCGACCGGGCGATGGATGTCCGCGTCTCGCGGCTGCGCACCAAGCTTGGCGAAGACCCGCGCAACCCGCGGCTGATCAAGACGATCTACGGCGCGGGCTACATCTTTCTCGGGCGGGTCGAGTGGGAGTAGGCGCGCCGCAGGTCAGGGCCCGCCCCCTCAGGAGGCCAGATCCAGCGCCTTCCTGAGGATCGCGTTGACCCGAGGCGACATGCCCCTGCCGTCGGCCTTCAGCCGCTCGACCACGTCGGGGTCCAGCATCAGCTGCACCCGCTTCTTGCGCTTTTCGGGCGGCAGCGGCGGCCGCCCGCGGCGGGCGTGACGCAGATCGTCCAGGGTGATCTCGCGCACCTCGCCGTCAGGTCCGATCAGGGGTTCGGTTCGAGAACGAGTCATAGACCCTCCTTTCGCGGCTGTTGGCCTTGCGAAAACTGATGACGCGCAGCCTGTCGCCGCGGACAGTGTAGGCCACGATCATCAGCCGCCCGTCCAGACAGGCCATTGCGACTTCGCGCGGCTCTCCATAGTCGCGGCGGGTATCCGGGATGATGACCGCCCCATCCCAGTCGAGCCGCGCCACATCGGCAAAGTCCAGGCCGCGCTCGCGCAGCGTCCGCTGGCGCTTGGCCTCATCCCATTCCAGCCGGGGCCGCATGTCGCCAACATAATCATTCGCCGCCCGCCCGGCAATATTCATACACATGAAAATTCAGGCCTCCCGTCGGCATACTGCGGCAAATTGCCTTTCAGCCCCGGGCGGCCTAGTTTCCGCCCATGACCCTGTTCGCCATTCTCTATTTCGGGCTGGTCGGCGCCTTCCTCGGCTGGGGGCTGCCGCTTCTGGACAGCCGTTTCCGGCGCATCCTGTTCGGCCTGTCGGCAGGGCTGATCGCCGCCGCAGCCCTGCCCTTTGCCGAGGCCCGGGCGCGCCAGACCCTGCAGCAGGACTGGCTGTTCGCCAGTTTCGCGCCGCCGGCCGCACAGGGCGCACAGGAAGGCAGGTCACGATGAAACCCGGTCCCCGCAACCTGATCACCGACGTTCTCGGCCTTCTGGTCGGCAATGCCCGCGACGACCGCCTGAAATCGGGGGTGACCGTGCTGGTGGGCGCGCGGCCCTTCACCGCTGCGGTGCATGTGATGGGCGGTGCGCCCGGCACCCGCGAGACCGACCTGCTGGCCCCCGACAAGCTGGTGCAGGAGGTGGACGCGCTGGTGCTGGCCGGAGGCTCGGCTTTCGGGCTGGCCGCCTGCGACGGCGTGGCGGCGGGGC
>JALWTH010000087.1 GCA_027082975.1 Paracoccaceae bacterium
GGCTTTGGCAAGGGCGCGGCGGCGCTGGTGGTGCTGGCGGCGGCGGTGCTGTGGATGTTTGCCAGCTTCTACCGGGTCGATACTTCGGAGCAGTCGGTGGAGCTTCTGTTCGGCAAATATGTCCAGACCGGCGAAGAGGGGCTGAACTTCGCCCCCTGGCCCTTTGTCACCCGGGAAATCTACCCGGTCACGCGCGAAAACATCGAGGATATCGGCACCGGGATCGGCAACGATGCCGGGCTGATGCTGACCGGCGACGAGAACATCGTCGATATCGACTTCCAGGTGGTGTGGAATATCGGCGACGTGCGCAAGTTCGTCTTCAATATCGCCGATCCGCGCGAGACCATCCGCGCGGTCAGCGAATCGGCTATGCGCGAGATCATCGCCCGCTCCGAACTGGCCCCGGTGCTCAACCGCGACCGGGACGTGATCCGCGACGAGCTGCACGACCTGATCCAGTCCACGCTGGACCGCTACGAGAGCGGTGTCAATATCGTCCGGGTCAATTTCGACAAGGCCGACCCGCCGCGCGAGGTGATCGACAGCTTCCGCGAGGTGCAGGCGGCCGAACAGACCCGCGACACGCTGCAGAAGCAGGCCGATGCCTATGCCAACCAGGTGGTGGCCGCGGCCCG
Organism: Paracoccaceae bacterium; assembly: GCA_027082975.1. Lineage (GTDB taxonomy): Bacteria > Pseudomonadota > Alphaproteobacteria > Rhodobacterales > Rhodobacteraceae > JAAEUB01. Next base: position 639 of record JALWTH010000087.1, read on the forward strand.
GGGCAAGGCGGCGCAGCTTGTCGAAGAGGCCGAGGGCTACCGCGCCCAGGTGGTCAACGAGGCCCAGGGCGAGGCGGCGCGTTTCGTCGCCGTCTATGAAGAATACGCCAAGGCCCCGGAAGTGACCCGCAAGCGGCTCTACCTGGAGACCCTGGAGCGGGTGCTTTCGCAGGTCAACAAGGTGATCATCGACGAATCCGCCGACGGCGCCGGCGGCGCGGGGGGCGTGGTGCCCTACCTGCCGCTGGACCAGCTCAGGCCCGGTACGGGCGGCAATACGGGCGGCAATACGGGCGGAGGGAAGAACTGATGCGCAAACCACAGATCCTCATCGCGGCGCTGGCCGTGGCGGTAATCGGCCTGTTCAGTTCGGTCTATATCGTCGATGAGCGCGAAAAGGCGCTCCGGCTGTGGTTCGGCGAGGTTACCGCGGTGATCGAGGAGCCGGGCCTGTATTTCAAGGCGCCGCTGCTGCACGAAATCGTCAGGTATGACGACCGGATCCTGCCGCTGGAGACCGACCCGCTCGAGGTGACGCCCGCCGACGACCGGCGCCTGATCGTCGATGCCTTCGCCCGCTGGCGCATCGCCGACCCGGTGAAATTCCGCAAGGCGGTGGGGTCAAGCTCCATCGGCGGGGCCCTGCGCCGGCTCAAGAAGATCCTCAATGCCGAGCTGCGCGATGTGCTGGGCAAGGTGGACAGCGGCGCGATCCTGTCGGCCGACCGGGTGACGCTGATGGCGCGCATTCGCGACCAGGCGCGGGTCAAGGCCGAGACGCTGGGGGTCGAGATCATCGACGTGCGCATTCGTCGCGCCGACCTGCCGGAGCAGAACCTGGCCGCCACCTTCGAGCGGATGCGCGCCGAGCGCCAGCGCGAGGCGGCCGACGAGATCGCCCGCGGCAAGGAAGCCGCCCAGCGGGTGCGCGCCCAGGCCGACCGCACCGTGGTCGAAACCGTGTCCCGGGCGCAGAAGGAGGCCGACATCATCCGCGGCGAGGCCGATGCGCGGCGCAACGCGATCTTTGCCGAGGCCTATGGGCGCGACCCGGAATTCTTCGCCTTCTACCGCTCGCTCAGGGCCTATGAAGAGAGCCTGAGGCAGGACAATTCCACCATGGTCATCAGCCCGGACAGCGAATTCTTTGCCTATCTGAAGCAGGCGGGGGGCGGCTAGGCTCAGGACCCATCAATCCCGCGCTCACAGCGGTGCAGGCGCGAAATATCAGGGGTTTTTTGCCCGCCGGACAGGGTGGGTCCCCTTTCCAAGGGCAAAAGGCCCCTGAGATGAAG
>JALWTH010000088.1 GCA_027082975.1 Paracoccaceae bacterium
CCGCGCCGCGGCCGACGATCTGGACCGGGCGGCGGAACGGATCGTCGAGGCCGCCCTTGCCGCCGGCAGCCCCGATAACCTGACCGTGCAGATCATCCGCATAGATCGCCTGCCAGCCGGCGATACCGCCGATATTCTCGCCCTGGCCGACGCGCTGAACCCGCCGCCGATGCCGCAGCCGGGCGGCAGCTTCGAGGGCTGGGAGGTGATCCGCCCGCTGCACCGCAGCCACCGCAGCCATGTCTGGCTGGTGGCCGACCCCGAAACCGGCGAGCGCGCGGCGCTGAAGCTCCTGTCCACCGAACTGGCCGCCGACCCCGAGGCACGCCGGCGCCTGGCGATGGAAGAGTGGATCGCCCGGCGCATCCGCAGCCCGCATGTGCTGAACGCCGTTGCCCGCCGCAAGCCGGGGCCGCTCCTCTACACGCTCACGACCTTCGTCGAGGGACAGACCCTGGCGCAATGGATGGCCGACAACCCGGCACCCGACCTGGAACGGGTGCGCGATATCCTCGAGCAGATCGCCCGCGGCTTGCGCGCCTTTCACCGCAAGGAGATGCTGCATCGCGACCTGCGCCCGGAAAACATCCTGATCGACCGCGCCGGCACGGTGAAGATCATCGACTTCGGCGCTGTCCATGTGCCGGGGGTGTGCGATACGGACGGGATGCGCGCGGGCGAGGTGCCGGGGGCGATCCAGTATGCGGCGCCGGAATATTTCGTCGGCCTGCCGGCAACGCCGCGTGCCGATCAGTTCTCGCTCGGGGTGATCGCCTATCAGATGCTGACCGGACGGCTGCCCTATGGACCGGCGGCGAGTCGGCTGCGCGCGCCCAGCGACCTGCGCCGCCTGCGCTACCGCCCGGCCAGCGGACAAGCGGGCGCCGGCCGCATACCAGCCTGGATCGACGGCGCCCTGTCCCGTGCCGTTCACCCCGATCCACATGCGCGCTATCCGGCGCTGTCCGAGTTCCTCGCCGACCTGCGCCGCCCCAATCCCCGATACGCGCCCACCACCCGGCGCCCGCTGCTCGAACGCGATCCGATATCCTTCTGGCGCGGGCTGTCGGCCGTGCTGGCCGTCATGGTGGTGATCGAACTGTTTCTGCTCCTTGACGGGTTTTAGGCTCAGGACCCATCAATCCCGCGCTCACAGCGGTGCAGGCGCGTGCTATCAGGGGTTTTTGCCCGCCGGACAGGGTGGGTCCCCTTTCCAAGGGCAAAAGGCCCCTGAGATGAAGCGCCTGCTCCGCCCGCAGGGCTCAGGCGGATTTGCTCCCTGAATGCGTTGCAAGTCCTTGGAATAGCGCCACTATTCCTGCGGTCTTGCGCCTGTTCAGGAAGCAAATCCGCCGGACTGTGAACGTGGGATTAATGGGTCCTGAGCCTGGGCTCAGGCATCCACGCAGCCCGGCAGAATGCAGACATGCAACATCCCGCTTGCATGAAAAGAATGAAAAGAAAATGCCCTGGGCCCATGCCGCCACAATGGGCACCATTCACCTTTCGCCAAATACTCCCGCCGGAGGCCTCCAATCCAGGCTCAGCTTGCTGAGCCATGCCCAACCCTTGCAGGCCGCCAGGCCGAAAGGGGCGGGAGCGTACCGCTTTCGGCTATTCGGCCTCGCGCACGGCCAGGGCCAGGCGTATCTCGCGGCGCACCATGCGGCGGATCGAGCGGGTGATGCGCTCGCCGATCTGGCCCCTGAGCTGTTCGCGCACCAGTTGCGCGACCAGTTCGCGCAGGGCCTCTTCGTCGAGCACGATATCTTCTTCTGGCGCGTCGGTCTCGCTCGCCTCGGTTTTGCCCGTCTTGTTGGCCGCTCCGGCCGCTTCGTGCGCTTCGCTGCCGTCTTCTTCGGCAATTTCCTCGGCCTCGAGGATCATGGTCGCGGCGGAGCTTTCGGGGGCTTCTTCGGCAGCGGAATCAT
>JALWTH010000089.1 GCA_027082975.1 Paracoccaceae bacterium
GGGCTCGCGCGCGGCATCGTCGTGGTCGAAGCGGCGGCAAAGAGCGGCAGCCAGATCACCGCCCGCGCCGCGCACCAGCAGATCCTGGACCGGCTCGGCCCCAGCCCCCTGGGCGAGGACCAGCTGATCCGCGACCTCGACCTGCCCGCGGCCACCATCGCCGGCGAGCTGGTCAATCTCGAGCTCGAAGGCCGTATCGAACGCCAGCCCGGCGGGCTCCTCGCCCTGTGCCAGGACTGAGCGCCGGGGCCGGAACCGGCCGGCCCGGATCCGGTTGCCTCGCTTGCACCATCCGCGTGCCCGCACGCCGCCACCCGTCGCCTCTGGCGCCCGGTCCTGTTGTCGCAGGCAGCCCGCTCTGCCGCCCCCAAGCTTGCGCTGCATCGCAGCATTGCTATAAAGCACCCATCCGGCGGCAGCGGAAAGCCACGGCCGGCAGCGACAGGGGGGCGGGGTCATGGCCGAATTCAGCAAAATTCTGGTCGCCAATCGCGGCGAAATCGCCATCCGTGTCATGCGCGCGGCCAATGAGCTGGGCAAGCGCACGGTGGCCGTCTATGCCGAGGAAGACAAGCTCAGCCTGCACCGTTTCAAGGCCGACGAAGCCTACCGGATCGGCGCCGGGCTGGGGCCGGTGGCCGCCTATCTCTCGATAGACGAGATCATCCGCGTGGCCCGCGCCGCGGGCGCCGATGCGATCCACCCGGGCTACGGGCTCCTGAGCGAAAACCCCGATTTCGTCGATGCCTGCGAAGCGGCCGGGATCGCCTTCATCGGCCCGCGCGCCGAGACCATGCGCGCGCTGGGCGACAAGGCCTCTGCCCGCCGGGTGGCGATCGAGGCGGGCGTGCCGGTGATCCCGGCGACCGGGGTGCTGGGCGACGACATGGAGAGGATCCGCGCCGAGGCCGAAGAGATCGGCTATCCGCTGATGCTCAAGGCCTCCTGGGGCGGCGGCGGGCGCGGGATGCGTGCGATCCACGCGCCCGACGAGCTTGAAGAAAAGGTGCTGGAGGGCCGCCGCGAGGCCGAGGCCGCCTTTGGCAATGGCGCGGGCTATCTGGAAAAGATGATCACCCGCGCCCGCCATGTGGAGGTGCAGATCCTCGGCGATGCCCATGGCGAAATCTACCACCTGTATGAGCGCGACTGCTCGGTGCAGCGGCGCAATCAGAAGGTGGTCGAGCGCGCCCCCGCCCCCTATCTGAGCGACGCCCGGCGCGAAGAGCTCTGCGCGCTGGCCCGGCGCATCTGCCAGCATGTGCATTACCAGAATGCCGGCACGGTCGAATTCCTGATGGACATGGACAGCGGCGAATTCTACTTCATCGAGGTGAATCCGCGCATCCAGGTCGAGCATACCGTGACCGAGGAGGTCACCGGGATCGACATCGTGCAGGCCCAGATCCGCATCGCCGAAGGCGCGCCGCTGGCCGAGGCCAGCGGCATGGCCCGGCAGGAGGATATCCGCCTTTTCGGCCACGCCCTCCAGTGCCGCATCACCACCGAGGACCCGCAGAACAACTTCATCCCCGATTACGGCCGCATCACCGCCTATCGCGGCGCCACCGGCATGGGGATCCGCCTCGATGGCGGCACCGCTTACAGCGGCGCGGTCATCACCCGCTATTACGACAGCCTGCTCGAGAAGGTCACCGCCTGGGCGCCCACCCCCGAGGCCGCCATCGCCCGCATGGACCGGGCGCTGCGCGAGTTTCGCATCCGCGGCGTCAGCACCAATATCGCCTTTGTCGAAAACCTGCTCGGCCACCCGACCTTTCTGAACAACACCTACACCACCCGCTTCATCGACGAAACGCCGGAGCTGTTCGACTTCAAGAAGCGCCGCGACCGGGCGACCAAGATCCTGACCTATATCGCCGACGTGACCGTGAACGGCCACCCGGAAACCAGGGACCGCGCCTG
>JALWTH010000090.1 GCA_027082975.1 Paracoccaceae bacterium
GGGCAAAGACCGCTGCGGCGGGGGCGGAGGTGGCGGCGGCGGCAGAGGTGGAGGCGGCAGAGGTGGAGGCGGAAGTGGAGGCGGCGGCGGGCGCCGGGACCGGGGCCGCCTCCGGCGCGGCCTGGGTCTGCTCCGCCGCCTCGGCCGGCGCGTCCTCGCCCCCCCAGCCCAGCATGTCGGCGATCCGGTCGCGGTTGAAGAAGCCGAACACCACCAGCCCCACCACAAGGTAGGTCGCCAGAAGTCGCAGGATCGGGGTCAACATGAAAGGCTCCTTTCGGCTTTTTTCGGCTTTCGGCGGATCAGCTGTCAAGCGCGCGGGCGAGTGCTTCGAGCTCTTCGGCGGCCTTGGAGCGCGGCTCCAGTTCGCTCACCGAGAGCCCCTCGGAAAACGAGCGGCGGAAGGCCAGCCGCTGCACCAGCTTCGGCTCCAGCGGGGTGATGCCGGGCAGCATTTCGAGCGCCTCCATGGCCTCGGCATTCTCGCGCGAGCGCGGATGCGGGTCGGCGCGGTTGAGAAAGGCAAACACATCGGGCATCTTCCTGCCGCGCTCTTCGCGCATGATGCCGAGAAAGCGCTGGGTGGCCCAGATATCGGCCTGGGAAGGCGTCACCGGGATCACCACCCGGTCGGCCCAGCGGATCGCCTTGCGCATCGCCTCCATGTCGGAAGCGCCCACGTCGATCAGGTATTGGGTGCCCTTCCTGCGCCGGGCGGGCAGGTCGTTGACCACATCCAGCGCCGGCTCGATCCCGTCTTCGCTGCGGATCCGGGCCACGTCGCTCACCGTGCGCTGGGGGTCGAGGTCGCAGACCTGCACCGCCTGCCCCTGGGCCTGCTGCCAGAGCGCGAGGTTGAACACGATGGTGCTCTTGCCGGTGCCGCCCTTGAAATTCGCGTAAAGCGTGCGCATCTGCTCCTCCTGTTGGTTGCCCGCTATTGGTTGCCCGGCTGGCTGCCCGGCTGGCTTCCCGGGGCCGGCGCGGCCTGGGGCTGAACCTCGCGGTAGCCCTGCGGCGGCTCGAACAGCGCCGGGTCGATCTCGCCGACGCGGATATTTCGCAGGGCGCGCCTAGCGCCGCCGGGCTGCTCCTCGCGCACCACCACCAGCAGGCCCGGGTCGAACCACCAGCCGCCGATCACCGGCGCCTGGCCGGGGCGCTGCAGGGAAGTGCTCCAGTATTCGACCTGGCGGCCCTCCATTTCCTGCATTTCCTGGAAGGTCATGGTCATGGTGGTGCCGTCGGGCCAGATCCGGCTGAGCGCCTGCCGGCGCCCGGTATCCCATTCGATCCGCATGGGGCCGTCGAGATTGGGCGCCGTGAGCTCCCAGGTCTGGGTGGTGATGCCGGAGACCTGGCCTTTGCCCACCTGCCGGCAGGTCATCTGCGCCGCCTGCATCTGCTGTTGCGGCGGGCAGGGGTCGGCGGCGCCGCTGACCGCGCTGGCCACGGAGGGGTCGCGGATCGCGGCATAGGTGCGGCTTTGCGGGTCGATCAGATAGGCGATGCCTTCCCTGCCGCGCATGATCTGGATCGAAGTCCGGCCGTCGGGGCCCTGCACCTCGATGCGCATGTTGCCCGCGGCCTTGAAGATCCGTCCGACCTGCTCGCCGCCATCGGGCAGGCTCTGCACGGCCTCGGCGCTGAAGGCGGGCGTGGCCGGAAGCGCCGGGCTCTGGGCGCTGGCGGGCATGGCCGGCACCGCGGCGAGGATCAAGGCAAGGGCAGCTGCAATGGGTCGCATCGGGGGCTCCGTATCGGGTGCTCCGGGTCTGGGTTGCCCTGCCCCGGGCGTCCGGGGCAGGGCCTGGTCGGGTCTGGCGGAAGCGCCCGGCTTATTCGGCCGGGGCCTCGGCGCCGCCTTCGGCGGACTGCTCGGCCGGGGCGGCCGGCGCGGCCGAGCAGTCCGCCGAAGGCGGCGCC
>JALWTH010000091.1 GCA_027082975.1 Paracoccaceae bacterium
CCGCACCCGCCGCATCGGCCGCACCCGCCGACACTCCCGCCGACGCCGCCGCCGATTCCGACTGATCCCGCTGCCTGCATACCCGGCCGCGCCGGCCCAGGCGGTGCGCCTGCGGCCTAGGCTCAGGACCCATCAATCCCGCGCTCACAGCGGAGCAGGCGCGAAATATCAGGGGTTTTTGCCCGCCGGACAGGGTGGGTCCCCTTTCCAAGGGCAAAAGGCCCCTGTAAGGTGACATGAGGTTAGGCAGTAATGAGCACACCTGAGCAGAGGCGGGCAGTTCTGAGCTGAAGGCCAATGAAACAAGGGCTTTCAGGGGTGTTCGGGGTGGTTTGGCGGGAAAATCGGGTGTCAAACGGGGATTGCGGCGAGGAAACCGGCGGTGGCGCGGGAAAATCGCGTGGTGGCAATGGGTTAGCGCCTCTGTGGCGGTTTTTCGGGCGTGGGGCTGGGAAAAACGTGTCAAAATGCCAGGCGTCAGCTGGTGGGTTCGGCAAGGCATTGGAAAATCGGCATTTTATCGACCAAAGGGCGAAAATCGGCGACCGTGAACTGGGAAGTCGATTGCCAAGTTCGGTTTTTACTTCCCAGTTACGGATTACGCCATTGAAAACAATGGCATAGGAATTTCGCCGCGCGAAAAATCGCCGCGCGAACTGGGAAGAGATTTCACCACCTCAGGCCCTTGCGGGGCGAATTTCGGTCGATTTTGTGCAACAGGTGGAAGGGCGATTGAAACGCTCTTGAAGGATGCCTGAAATGCCCGATGAACTCAACTCCTTGCTCGCCCTGCCGCTCGAGACGCTGGCGGTGCTGGTTGCCGGATATCTTGGCTATCGCCTGGCCTATATCGGCAGGGACGAAAGCCACCGTGCGGTCGATGTGGTCTTTCTCAGCCTCGCATTCGGGCTGCTGGCCCGGGCGGTGATGGCGGGCGCCGGGGCGCTCGGCGCGCCGGCCTGGGCCGGGATCGGGCTCGGGGTGGCGGCAGCGGTCGCGGCGGCGGCTGGCTGGCGGCGCTGGGGGCAGGAAGGCGCGTTCCGGCTGCTCAGGCGCGCCAAGGTATCGATGGCCGACGGGCACCGCACCGCCCTGCAATCGGTGGTCAAACGCGAGAGCATCATCGTGACGCAGGTGCTGGTGCGGCGCAAGGATGGGCTGTGGCTGATGTGCGCAGATACGGGTCTGTTCTCGGATACGCCGACCGGCCCGTTCTGGTTTGGCGAGGATGGCTCGGTCGCGCTTTATGTCACCCACCAGAAAGAGGCGGGCGGAAGCGCATGGGAAGACATATCCGCCCAGGCGCTCGATGCTGAATGGGGTGATCTGATCACGGTGGTTCAGGCCGACGAAGTGTCGATGGTCGAGATCAGAGCGGCAGCAAGACGTAATCAGCCGATTAAACAGAGTCCTACCGGCCTTTACGCAGTTCAGCGGCGAGAAGTTCAAGATCTTGCGCAAGCTGTTCTTCGGCACGAACGCGAATTGCAGAGATCGGTTCATCAGCGTGGTTAATTGGTATTCTTGCGGCAATTTCAAAGCTGAGCGGCGCGTCATCTTCATCCATTACGTCATGCGAAGTCGCCACATCGAAAGATACCACATAGAACTCTGACCTAGAATACTCCTGCCAGGTCACCTCCGCATCATCCGTAATCTCCATGGTTTTGCCAGTCATTCCGGCAACGACTTTGACCTTGAAAGGCCCGATTTCCACTTTCATTTTCTCTCTCCTATTTCAAGACATGCCCCGACCAGATCACCCGGCCGATGATGGTGATCTCCTTGGCCTCGGCCTTGCTGCGCAGTTCGGTGGGGCAGTCCGGGTTGTCGGAGCGGATCAGGAGCTGGTCGCCGGCGCATTCGAGGCGCTTGATGCGGGTCTCGCCGCCGGGCTCGACGAAGGCGTATATCTGGCGGTCGCGGATGGCCTTGTGGCGGCGATCGACCAGGACCAGGTCGCCGTCATGCAGCGTGGGCTGCATGGAATTGCCGCGCACCTTCAGCAGCACCGCGTCGCCCGCCGGAACCCCCATGCGCTTGAGCCAGGCGCGCGAGAAGGCAAGATGCTCGACCGGCTCGCCCTCTTCGTTGACCTGCCCGTCCCCGGCGGCGAGCTCCACGTCATAGCGGGGCACGGCGGCATAATCCTCGCCGTCGATCTCGACCAGCGGAACCGGCGAGGTTTCGCGCGGCGGGCCAAAATAGAACTCTAAATCGAGAACATCAGCGAGCTTTTGGAGGTTTTCAACGGAAGGCATCCCATATCTGGCTCTACCGATGTTTGCAATAAAATGGCGACTTCCCGTTGCCAATAATGATGCCTCGGCAGCAGTAAGGCCCTTTTCACGAAGGCCGCGTTTGATTCGCTCTAAAAGCTCTTCCTTGTCCATGTTGGCAAAAATGCCAACAAAGCAAGCAAAAGGCAATCTTCAAACTTGACTATTGGCACATATGCCACCAAACAGGTTGGCATGATAGCCAAATATCCCGAACATATCCTCGAACTCGCGCGTCGTTATTCCGCGCACTTCAATCACTCGTTGAAAACGGTGAGCTTGCGGGCGGCGAGGCGCGGTGGGTTTTTCGATGAATTGGCCAAGGGAGCCAACATCACGGTCAGGCGCGGCGATGCGATAATCGCTTGGTTCAGCGACAACTGGCCGGACCAGGAACTGGAGTGGCCGCGCTCGATCCCCCGCCCGAAACCCAGCAAGAAGGAGGCCGCGTGATGGGTCTGCGCAGGTCAGGGTCAACGCCCGATAAACTTGGTCGTGCTGTAGCCGCTGCCGCCTCCGTCAGGCTCAAACGGAAAGAACGTATCGCAGGCTGGGCATCGTTTCCCGGTTCCCTGCGGTTGCAGGATGCTCTTCTTCGCAGCATCGGCGCAGGTGGGGCATATGTAATGCAACGGTTCGCCGTCATGGCGCTCCGGGCGCAGGACCAGCACCTGCGCGCCGGCGGGCGTCTCATGAAGCTGGTAGCGCGTTTCAAGTTCGAGGCGGCGATCCATCTGCATCATCTCGCTTTTAAGGTCCAGAAGGTCGTTCAGAAGCGCCGACTGCGCCTGCTGTGCGTCGATGAGCTTCTGTTGGAGCTCGAGCGTGAGTTCGGTGATCTGGGCCGTGGAAGCGGCGCTGCCCTTTGCCGCCTGGACCAGCTTCCGAATATTCTGGGCGAGATTTGCACCACCGTTGAGGAGTGCGATCGGCTGCTGGGCGTTTTCAACGACGCTCGGGATATCCATTTCTCCGCTCCCGCCAGTTTGCCTGCCCCATTGTGCGGCAGGAAGTCCGGGGCGGTCAATGCTGACAGCGATGATAATGGGAGGGCCGCGTGATGGCTGGAATGTGGATGCTGATTGGCGGCTCGGTGCTGTCGGCGGTGGCGAGCTTTGCCTTTCTGCTGAGCGGGGCGAGCGAGCGGGTGCGCCAGGGCGCGGCGCTGCTGGGTGTCGGGGCGCTGCTGCAGGTGCTTGCCCTTGTCCTGGTCTGGATGGCGGGGGCGGCGCAATGAGCGCGGTTCGGCTGAGCGAAACGGAGGTGGCGCGGGAGGCGCTGGCGGCGCTTGAGGATGCGGCGCGCATCGAGCTGGCCGAGGCGGCGCTGCGCACGATCGCAGACCCGGAGCTGGCGGGCAAGCTGGCGGGCGCGGCGGATCGGATCACCCGGCATGCTCACGCCCTGTGCCAGGAGGCGCTGTTCGAGATGCAGCGCCGGCAGGCGGGGCGCGACCCTGAGAACCTTTCCCCTTACGGGCCGAACAACCCGCCTGTCGGCCGGGGAGAGCGGTCGTGAAGGGGTGGTTCAAGCGGCTTTCAAACAGCCCGGAAGGGCGGCTTGTGGGCGATCTGCTCGGCGGGCTCGGCCTGTTTGCCCTGCTCTGGGCGGGGCTTTTCATCGGATGGGGGATGTCATGAGAGATCAGGCGCGGCTTCTGGCCGATATTCATGCGGTGCTGGCCGAATTGCGGGCCGAGCGCCACGCGGTGAAGGTGGCCGAAAGCTCGGTGATGCTGGATCTGGCCACCGAGCGGCTGGTGCGGGCCGAGGACCGGATGTTTGCCCTGCTCAGCGAGCTTGACCGCGAAGGCGGGCTTGCGGCGCTGGCCGATCTGGCGCGTCGGGCCGGGAGGGCGGCGTGATGGCGGAGGTTTTCGAAGTCAGGCGTTTTCTCCAGGGCTGGGCGGTCCTGAACCGCACTACCAAGGAGCGCGAGAGCGGGTTTTACAGCAGCAGGTCGCCGGCACTGACACGCTGCGACGCCATGAACCGCGAAGAGGCCCTGCGCCGGCGCCGCAAGACGCGCGCCTGCCTGTGCTGCGGGCGCTCCCTCCTTTCGGAGGGCAATCACAACCGGATGTGCGACCGCTGCCGCCGGCGCAGCCATGAGTTCAACCCGGCGATGGTCGAGCACCCGGTGGGAGAGATCTGATGCACGCGGCGCGGCTCACCTCGCCCCGGCTCCAGCGGGTGCTGCGGCTGCTGGCCGATGGCCGGGAGCATACGACGCGCGACATCGTGCGCCGGGCCTGGGTCTGCGCCGTGAACGCCATTGTCGCCGAGCTGCGCAGCCATGGCGCCGAGATCACCTGCCGGCGCCGCAAGGAAGGCGGGCGCTGGCGGTTTTATTACCGGATGACGAAGGGGCCGCTTGATGCGTAAGGCGCGCGAGGAAAAGGACATCCTGATTGCCGAGATCGCCATTGGCGAAGGAAGGGTGACGCCGCTCAACAAGGATGCGGTGCAGGTCATCCGGCAATCGGTCTACGAGACCGGGCAAATTCGCGATGCCATTCATGTGCGCAAGCTGCGCAAGGGCTACGAGCTGATCGACGGGCGGCACCGGCTGGAGGTAGCCCGCGAGATGGGCTGGCCGCGTATTCGTGCGAAGGTCTGGTATTGCACCCGGGAAGAGGCGCGGCTGATGGAGGCCGACGCCAATGTGACCTTCACCCATATGGCACCGCTCGATCTGGCGATGAGCCTTGCAGCGCGCAAGGCGGCATATCTGAAGCTGCACCCGGAAACGAAGGCCGGTGTGGCTGGCGCCATGGCGCGGCATGGGCAGCAACGGAAAAATATTTCCTTTGCTGATTTCATCGCTGCAGTGGCTGGTCTCACCCCGCGTCAGGTGCGCAATATCATCGCTGCTGGTGAGCGTTTGACTGACGAGGAGGCCAGGCAGCTTGCCGGCGCTCCGAAGCGCGTTGCCATGAAGGACCTCATCGAGATCGGCAAGATCGGCGAGCCGGAGGAGCGGGCCTATGTGGTGCGGGCGCTGGCGGCGGGGGAGGCGAAGAATGCCACGGCCGCGCGCAAGGCCTGGGGCCGGGCGCAGCATGGCGAGGAGGCGGAAGCCGCCGACAAGGTGGATGCGGCGCACAAGGCGCTGGTGGCGGCGTTCCGCCGGGCGCCGGCCGAGGCGCAGCGGCGCTTCGTGGCCACGCAGAGCGCAAGGCTGTTGCGCTATCTCAAGGAACTCGATGGAGGGCTGGCCGAATGAACGACCCCTCCCGCATCTGGTGGAGCGCCGCCGAGATCGCCGAGGCCGGGCTGCCGGACCTGCCGGATACCAGGCGTGGCGTCAACGATCTGGCGGCGCGTCTGGGATGGCGCGCCGACAAGGCCAATGCGCGCCGGCGCGCCGGGCGCGGGGGCGGATGGGAATATCACTGGAAGCTGTTTCCGCTCGCCGCTCAGCGGGCGCTGAGCACCCAGGCGGCGATGGAGCGCCGCCCGGTGCCGGCCGAGAGCAGCGATGAGGCATGGGCCGCCTTCGAGGCCCTGCCGGAGCGGATCAAGGCGCGCGCCCGGCATCGGCTGGCGGTGCTGCAGATGGTCGAGGCGCTGGAGCGGGCCGGGCAGAGCCGGAGCCTTGCCGTGGGCGAGGCGGCGCGGGTGCTCGGGGCTTCGGAGCGGGCGATCTGGCGCTGGCGGGCGATGGTCGAGGGGGTGCCTCAGGCCGACTGGCTCGCCCATCTCGCCCCGCATTACCGGCGCGCTTCTCGCCCGGTCACTCGGCGCCCGGCCAGAGAATTCATGCGCCGGCTGAAGTCCGACTACCTGCGCCTGAGCCAGCCTTCTTTCAGCGCCTGCTGGCGGCGCGCCAGGCGCTATTGCGAGGCCAGGGGGCTCGATTGGCTGACCGAACGCACTGCGCGCCGGCGGCTCGAGCGGGAGGTGCCGCGGGTCACGCGGATCTTCGCCCGCGAGGGCGAGGCGGGGCTCGCGCGCTGCTTCCCGCCGCAGATCCGCAGCCGGGCCGAGATGGGCGCGCTCGAATGGGTGGATGCGGATTTCCACAAGTTCGACGTATTCGCACGCTGGCCCGACGGCACCATCTCGCGGCCCCAGCTGGTGGCGTTTCACGATATCTACTCCGGCAAGGTGCTCTCCTGGCGCGTTGACTGGAGCCCGAACAAGGTGGCGGTGGCCGCTGCCTGGAGCGACCTGGTCGAGGATTACGGCCTGCCCGAGCATGTGCTGTTCGATAACGGCCGGGAATTCGCCAACAAGTGGATGACCGGCGGCGCGAAGACGCGGTTTCGCTTCAAGCTCACCGAGGACGAGCCGCTGGGCATTCTGGCGCTGTGCGGGGTCAAGATCCACTGGGCAACGCCGGCGCATGGGCAGGCAAAGCCGGTCGAGCGGGCATTTCGCGATTTTGCCGATGCGATTTCGCGTGACCCGCGCTTCGAGGGCGCCTGGGTGGGCAACCGTCCCTCGGCCAAGCCCGAGAATTATGCCTCGCGTGCCATCGACATCGAGGAATTCATCCGCGTGGTGGCTGACGGGATCAACGAGCACAATGCCCGGCCCGGGCGCAGATCGGAAACCGCGCAGGGGCGCTCCTTCGACGAGACCTTTGCCGAGAGCTATGCCAGCCGTCCGATCCGGCGGGCGAGCGAGATGCAGAAGCGGCTCTGGCTGATGGGGCAGGAGGTGCGCAAGCTGCATGCGGGCCATGGCCGGGTCACGCTCATGGGCAACACCTACTGGGCCGCCTGGATGAACGAATATGCCGGCCAGAAGCTGGTGCTGCGCTTCGATCCCGAGGATCTGCATGCGGGGCTGCACATCTACGACCGCGCAGGCCAGTATCTGGGCTTTGCCCCCTGCGAGGTGGCCGAAGGCTTTGGCGATGCGGCGGCGGCGCGCAAGCTTGCCGCCAGGCGCGCGCGGATCCGCAAGGCCGAGCGCAGGCTGCTTGAGCAGCACCGTGAGCTTTCCGCCGCCGAGCTGGGCCAGGGGATGGACGAGACCGCCACCGACCCGGCACCGCTGCCGGCGGCCAAGGTGGTGCGCGGCGACTTTGCCGCCAAACCCGCCGCCGGCGGGCCGCTGGTCCGGCGCCCGCAATGGCGCGACGACGAAGACCCGGAAGAGCGCGCCCGGGTGCTGGAATTTCAAAAGCGGTTCAAGGCACCGGCAGAGCCGGTGGAGGAAGAAACCCCGCGCGAGCGATATGCGCGCGCCCGTGATCTCGAGCAGCGTCTCGAGCGCGGCGAGGCGGCGGGAGAGGCCGAGGCGCGCTGGCTCGAGCGCTACCGGACCAGCGCGGAATACCGGGCAGAGAAGGCGCTTGCCGATAAGTTCGCAGGCAGTTTCTCGGGGCTGAGATGAAACGCGCCGCCATGTGGATCTCGACCATGCACATGGCGGCGCCAAAGAGGGCCTGAGCGGCCCGGAAAGTGAGGGAAGAATGGCAGAAATGGAACGGCTTTACAACTCGGTTGCGCCCCTGCGCAATGT
>JALWTH010000092.1 GCA_027082975.1 Paracoccaceae bacterium
CATCCCCAGCAGCACCGCGGCGAGGATCAGGATCACCGCAAAGCCAAGATAGATCAGGCCGAATTCGAACAGCACCCGCCCCCGGTCCGCCTCCAGCTGCTTGTAGAAGGCCACCGTCTCCTTGGTCTCGTCGAGCAGGTTGAAGATCGAGCCATCCACGTCGCGGCTGACGTAAAGCAGGTGGTCGGGATAGGCCGCAAGGCGCAGCAGGGCGCGAAACTCGTTGCGGTCCCAATCCTCGATGATCGCCAGTTCGCCGGCCATGGCCCGGGCGATATCCTCGCGCGAAGGCGGTTCGAAGTCGAACAGGTAGGAGCGCTCGCCGCGCACCCGTATCTGGCCGTCGGAATCGATCACATAGGCCTCGCGCAACCCGCGCTGGATCTGCGCCTGTCCCTGGCTGAGCAGGCTGCGCAGGGTCGAATCGGGCAGGATCGGGTCTTGCCGGCGGGCGCGGTTCAGGTATTCGGCCAGCGCCCGGGCATCGGCCTCGAGGCCTTCGCGGTGCTCGCGCTGATAGGCTTCGGCGGCGGCCAGCGAATTGCTCACCACCCGGCTCACCCGGTCCGAAAACCACCCTTCCAGCCCCACATTCACCGTCAGCACCGCGAATACCGCCACCAGCACCGTCGGGATCAGGGCGACGATGGCAAACACCCCCGTCAGGCGCAGATGCAGGCGCGAGCCGGCGGATTTGCGCCGCCGCGCCGCCACCATGCTGACGATGCGCGCCAGCACCAGCGCCGCCACCAGCAGCACATAGACCAGATCGGCCAGCAGGATCAGGCGCAGCGCCGCCGATTGCGAGCCCTGGTCGAGCGGGCCCAGCACCAGATAGGTGGCCAGCGCCAGGACCGGCGCCAGCACGATCAGCGCCAGCCGGGCCAGGGCATTGGCCCTGCGGCTGTGGCGAAAAAGCGCCACCCTCTCCCAGAAACCACCCTGCGCCGAGCTTTCGCTGCTCACGCCAATCCCCCAACGAAATGCTTTCAGGGCTGCCGGCCCCGTTTCGGGCGCTATCAGATCGGCTCACATGTCGAAACGCATACCGAAATGTCACGCCTGTTGCTTCTTTACATCAACTTGCGGCGCCGTGTCACCTCGATTTCGTGCAGGATGAGCTTTTTGCGCAGGGTATTGCGGTTGATCCCCAGAAGCTCGGCGGCGCGGGCCTGGTTGCCGCCGGTGGCGTCGAGCGCGATTTCCAGCAGCGGTTTTTCCACCTCGTGCAGGATGCGCTCATAGACCCCGGGCGGGGGCAGCTGCGCGCCGTGCAGGTCGAAATAGCGGCGCAGGTGGCGGGCGACGGCGGCGCTGAGCCCCTCGCCCTCGGCCGCGATGCCGGGGCGCTCGGCGCCGGGGGCCTGGCCCAGCACCGCCTCCACCTCTGCCGCGCCGATCTCCGGGCCGGTGCCGGTCACCATCAGACGGCGCATGGTGTTTTCCAGCGCGCGGATATTTCCCGGCCAGGGATGGGCGCGCAGCGCCTGCACCGCCCCTTCCGAAAGCGCGCGCCGCGCCAGCCCCTCGCCTGCCCCCTGTTCGAGGAAATGCGCGGCGAGATCGGCAATGTCGTCGAGGCGCTCGCGCAGGGGCGGCACCGGGATATGCACCGCGCTGAGGCGGAAGTAGAGGTCTTCGCGAAAGTCCCCGCCCTCGCCAAGCGCCGCGGCCAGATCGCGCTGGGCGGTGGCGAGGATGCGCGGGCCGTCGGGGGCGAGGCGGTCGAGAAGCCGCGCGAGACGCGCCTGCGCCGGCGGCTCGAGATCGCCCACCTCGTCGATCACCAGCGTCCCCCGCCCCGCCTCGTCCAGCAGGGCGCGCGCGCCTTCGGGCGTGGCCAGGCGCTCGGCATCGGCCACCACGAAAGGCGCGCCGGCGCC
>JALWTH010000093.1 GCA_027082975.1 Paracoccaceae bacterium
ACCCTGGGCGCGCCGAGGTCGCGGGTGAGGCCCCAGCCGGCATAGAAGGGCGCGCCCAGGGTGGTGACGGGGCGGGCGTGCAGGAGCGCTTCGAAGCCCAGGAGCGAAGTCATGGTCCAGACTTCATCCACCGCTTCGATCAGGGCGATCGGGTCGGCCTCATGGGCGGTGAGGTCGGCGAGCGCGCTGGCGTCGATCTTGCCCCGGCGCAGGCCGGCTTCCACGTCCGGGTGCGGCTTGTAGATGATCACCGCATCGGGATTGGCGGCGCGGGTGGCCTCGAGCAGGGCGAGATTGCTGGCAATGTCGCTGCAGCCCTTGCGGATCGAGGCATCGTCCTCGACCTGGCCGGGCACCAGGATGCGCCGGCCGGCGGGCAGCTCCGGCAGGGGGGCGCGCGCGAGGTTGTATTTGCTGAGCCGGGCGGCGGTGAGCCGGGCGATCAGGGCTTCGGCGCGCCTTGTCGCGTGCTCGGGCAGGCTGGGCGATGCGGCGATCAGGTGTTCGAGGCGGCTTTCGCGGCCGGGGTCGTAATAGATGCCGAGATCGTCGCTCACCAGCGACAGCGGCGGGGTCAGCTCGGCCCCGAGCCCGCGCGAGCGCAGGAAGCCGTCTTCCACGCGCAGGGTCTCGACATCCGGCGCGCAATGGGCGGGCGTGGCCTTGCCGGCCCAGACCATCAGCTTGCGGCCCTCGCGGCGGGCACGCTCCAGCGCGCGGGTCGGGTCATCCTCGAAGACGGGCCGGCGCAGGCTGCCGTAAAAGCGCGTGAGCGGCGCGCGTTTCCACAGGCGCATCCCGGCGGCGACGTAGCCCTTGCGGTCTTCGCGCCAGGCGCGGGCCTCGGCTTCGAGATTGTCGAGCACGGTTTCGATTTCGCAGAGTTCGTCGCGGAAGGGATCGTACCAGGTGGGATAGAGGATCATCGCCGCGGCGAAAAGCTGCGCGCGGGTGAGGCGGCGGGTGCGGCGCGCGAGGGGGTTTTCGTCCTGCGTGAGGCCCCAGCCGGCATAGAAGGGCTGGCCGAAGACGCGCGGCCTGTGGCCGGCGATGATCGCCTCGAACCCCATGCCGGAGCTCACCGTATAGACGGCGCTGGCGCTTTCGAGCAGGCGCCAGGGGCTGTGCGGGCCGGTGACGAGGCGCACGCGCGCGCTTTCGTCCTCGGGGCCGAAATGGCCGGGGCGGTGGCCGGCGGCGGTCTCGGGATGGGTCTTGATCAGCACCGGCAGGCCCGGGTTTTCCAGCTGGGCGGCGACCAGCATTTCGCGGAAGGTCGCGGCGCGCGCGCCGGCGTAGCGGATCGAGGCATCGCCGCGGGTCTGGTCGATCACCAGCACATGGGGCTTTCCGGGCAGCGGGTCGGCCAGCGTCGGGTCGAAGGCGTTGTACTTGCTCAGATGCGCGTCCTTCATGCGCGCCATGGCCGCGCGGGCGCGCTCGAGCAGCGGGGTTTCGTCGAGCCCATGGTGGGCGAGGATATGTTCGAGCCGCGAGGGCTGGCGGCTGTCGAAATGCACGCCCATGTCGTCGATCAAGAGGCCCATGGGCGGGCTCTTGCCCGCGCGCCCCGGATGCAGCGAGCGCAGGAAGGCGTCTTCCACGCGCACCAGCCCCACCTTCCGGCGCGCCGCCACCGCCTCGCCCCGGCGCGCGGTGGGGGCGTGGCCCCAGACGCCGACGAAATCGCCGCCTCTCCCGCCCGTGCCGGGCCGCGGCAGGCCGAGGCGGAGCTGCCAGCCGGAGAGCGCCAGGATGCGCCGGAGGCGCTTCTGGGTGAGAAAGCCGCCGTTATAGACGAACAGCCGCCGGGAAGTCTCCCCCCCGGCGGCGCTGTCGGCCTCTGCCGGCCCCATGATCAGGGCGCGGGCGTGGCGCC
>JALWTH010000094.1 GCA_027082975.1 Paracoccaceae bacterium
TGACCGTCAGGATGCGGTTGCAGTTCACCCGCACGAGCATTTCCAGATCGGCCTGGGCGTCGGGATCGTCGCCGCGCCGCTCGGCCCGGCGGGCACGGGTGACGGCGTCATAGGGCACGCCGAGGGTCCAGTGGGCAGCCGTCGACCACACCACCGCGACCATGATCCAGTACCAGATCGAGGTGAACGAGCGCAGGTCGATCAACTCCAGCGCTCCGGTCGTCCAGTTCACGGGCCTGCCCTGCCTTTTCTGCCACGGTTTCCTGCTGGTCCTGCCGCACCGGCGCGGTTCCGGCGGCGGCCTGCGACATTCCGCGCCCGGTCGCGAACCGGGCTTGAGAAGCCGCGCCCTGACATGGCAAGCTTTCGGCAAAAGTGCAAGGAGGCCGACCCGATGCGCCCCAGCTTCGCCCCCTATCCCGCAGCCCGCTCGCGCCGGCTGCGGCGGACTCCCGCGATCCGCGCCATGGTCGCCGAAACCGGGCTGTCCCCGGCCGACCTGATCTGGCCGGTCTTCGTGCGCGAGGGCGAGGGCGTGCGCGAGGAGGTCCCCTCGATGCCCGGCGTTGCGCGGCTGTCGATCGACAATGTCGTCAGGGCCGCCGAGGAGGCCGCCGAGCTGGGGATTCCGGCCATCGCCCTGTTTCCCTACACGCCCGAGCCCTGCAAGAGCGCCGACTGCGCCGAGGCCTGGAACCCCGACAATCTGGTGAACCGGGCGACGCGGGCGATCAAGCAGGCGGTGCCGGAGCTTGCGGTGATGCTGGACGTGGCGCTGGACCCCTACAACGCGCTCGGCCATGACGGCATCGTGCAGGACGGGGTGGTGCTGAACGACGAGACGCTGGTCGCGCTGGAACGCCAGGCGCTGGCCCAGGCCGAGGCAGGGGCCGACATCCTGGGGCCCTCGGACATGATGGACGGGCGCATCGGCGTGATCCGCCAGGCTTTGGAACGCGAGGGCCACAAGGACGTGCTGATCATGTCCTACGCGGCGAAATACGCCTCGGCCTTCTACGGGCCGTTTCGCGACGCGGTGGGGGCCGCGGGCGCGCTGAAGGGCGACAAGAAGACCTACCAGATGGACCCCGCCAACAGCGACGAGGCCCTGCGCGAGGTGGCGCGGGACATCTCGGAAGGGGCCGACATGGTGATGGTCAAGCCGGGGATGCCCTATCTGGACGTCTGCCAGCGGGTCGCGGCCGAGTTCGGCGTGCCGACCTTCGCCTATCAGGTCTCGGGTGAATACGCGATGATCGCGGGCGCGGCCCGAGCCGGCTGGCTGGACGCCGAGCGGACCATGCTGGAAAGCCTGATGGCCTTCAAGCGCGCGGGCTGTTCCGGGGTCCTGACCTATTTCGCGCCCGAGGTCGCGCGGCTGCTGAACGGCGCGGGCTGACGCGCCACGCGCCCGTGGCCGCCGGTCGGCCCGGTTGCCGCCCTGCCGCCAGCCCGATGCAGCCGCACGGCCCGACCGTCCGACAGGGCCGCGCCGCCGCGAAGCGCCCTCAGTTGTCGGGCGCCAGCGCCTCGAGCTTTTCGAGCGCCGCGTTGCGCTCGGCCTCGGCCTTCTCGGCGCGGGCGGTCAGCGCCGCAATCTGCTCCTGCGCCTTGGCCAGCGTGGCTTCCAGTTCGCTGACGCGCGCCTTCAGGGCCGCCACCTCGCCAGCTGCCGACCTGGCCTGGTCGCGGGCGGCGTTGCGCTCCTGCTCGGCGCGGGCGGCGCGGGCCCGGGTGGCGTCCCATTCGATCGCCATGCGGTCCTTTTCCTGCTTCAGCGCCTGGGCGCGGGCGCGGGCCTCGGCCTGCAGCGCTTCCACCGCCGCCGCGCGCTTCTTCAGCGCCGCCCGAGCGGCGCGGGCCTCTTCCAGCGCGGC
>JALWTH010000095.1 GCA_027082975.1 Paracoccaceae bacterium
GGGGAGGCGGCGGTGTCGGCTGCCTCGGCGGTATTGCCCTCGCGCTCGGAAGCATCGTCCGGGTCCGGTGCCGGGGGGGCGGCGGCGAATTCGGCCGGTTCCGCCTTGTTGTCCCTGCTGTCCCTGCTGTCCCTGTCGCCCCTGCCAGATGCCTCCGCCGTCTCGTTGTGCGCGGTTCGGCTGCCGGCAGCGTCCGTCTCGCCGGCGGGGGCGGGGGCCTTGTCGGTGTCCTTGCCGGTGGCTTCGTGTTCGGGCTCCTGCGGGCGCAGGGCGGCGATCTTCGGCACCGGCTTTTCGTCCGGCTCCACATGCACCCCCGGCCCGAGCAGGGCCGAAGCGCCGGTGGCCATGCCGAAAAACGCCTCGCCGCGAAAGCCCTTCTCGCCCCGGGCGGCGAAGCTGACCGGGTTGAAGCGGTGGTCGCGGGCGAAGCTCTCGGCCTCCTGCAGGGTCTCGCGGGCGACGACGGCGATGCGGACATTCTTGCCCTTGGCCCGGCGCCAGTCGAAGACCAGCTCGCCCACATCGTAGGGGGTCATCCCTTCGAGGGCTTCGCGGATGCGCACCTCGCGGGTGATGTCATCGCCCCCGGGCGCGGCCACCTCGGCAAACAGGATCTGCGAGGGCGGGATGATCAGCTTGCTCGCCAGGCCTCCGGGCTCCAGTTCGGCGGCGGTCTTGCGCAGCATTTCCAGCCGGTCGGCCAGGTCCGGGGCCTCCAGGGAGACCTCGCCGACCAGGGTCCAGCCGTGCCGGCTGCCCTCGTTGCGGTGCAGCAGGCTGATGCCGTCATGGCTCAGATCGAGCGCGAAATTCGGTTTCATGTCTGCCTTGCCCAGCCCTTGCCAACCTTTGCCCAGCCCTTGCCGACCCCTGCCGGCCCTTGCCAACCTCGCCCAGCCCTTGCCGGCCCCTGCCAGCTTCCGTATCGCCCCGGCCCGCCTGTGCCGGCCTGTGGCCGACCCGACCGCTCCCGCAACCGCGCGTGCGCGCCAGGCACGATAATCTCTCACGAAGAGGTCCCCCCTTCGCAGGCGCCAAGCTATCGCAGGAATCCGCCCATGAAAAGGGCGGGCGCGGGGAATTGCCTTGCGGGAGGCGGGTTTTGGCGCAAGTCTGGGGCAAAAGGGGGAAAGATCATGCGCTATCCGGCAACAATCCTTGCTTTTCTGGCACTTTTTGCACATGCGGCACCGGCCCAGGATGCGCCGGCCGGCCCGGTAACGGCGCGCACCATAACGGTCAGCGGGACGGCCAGCGTGGAAGCGCCCCCGGACATGGCCACGATCACCCTGGGCGTGCGCCGGCAGGCGCCGAGCGCCGGGGAGGCGCTGGCGGCCGTGTCGCGCGTGTCGGCGGCCATATTCGCCCGGCTCGAAAGCGCCGGCCTGGCGGCGCGCGACATGCAGACCAGCACTCTCGAACTGCACCCGCTGTTTGCGGACCGCGCCAGCCCGGCGAATGCGCCGCCACGCATCATCGGCTATCAGGCCGCCAGCATGGTCACGATCCGGGTCCGCAGGCTGGACGAACTGGGGGCGATCCTCGACCAGGTGGCCCGCGACGGGGCCAACAGCTTCAACGGCCTGCAATTCGGTATCGCCGAACCCGGCCCGCTGCGCGACGCGGCCCGCCGCAAGGCGGTCGAAGACGCCATGGCCCGGGCCGCGCTCCTGGCCACCGCGGCCGGGGTGTCGCTGGGGCCGGTCCTGTCGATCACCGACGCGCCGGCAGGCGGGCCGCGCCCGGTCATGGCCGACATGGCCTTTGCCCGTTCGGCCGAAGCCCTGCCGGTCGCGGCCGGGGAGCTTTCACTGGGCGCCTCGGTGAGCATGGTGTTTGCGATCGGCGATTGAGCGGCCC
>JALWTH010000096.1 GCA_027082975.1 Paracoccaceae bacterium
CGATGATCAGGATCGAGGATATGTCTTCTCGCTTTGGCATCAGGACCCCCGGGACGCAAATTGCCGTGGGTTATAGACAAAGGGGGGCCGGGCGCAAGGGGGGGACGAATTTTCGCAGAAAATTCGGGGCCCGTCAGGTCAGCATCCAGGCGCGGGTTGTCGGCATCCGGCGCTGGTCGCGTGCCAGCAGGTAGTGATGCACCACCATGCCAAGCTCGCGAAAGCCGGTTTCCGAGAGCACCAGATAGTAGCGCCACATGCGCAGGAAGCGCTCGTCGAAGCGGGCGCGAATCGCCTCGCGGTGCGCCTCGAACCGGGCCCGCCAGGCGGCAAGCGTGCGCGCGTAATGGCTGCCGTGCAGCACTTCGAGATCGGCGAGGTAGAGCCCGGCGCGCTCGATTGCCGGGATCACCTCGGAAACCGCCGGGATATAGCCGCCGGGGAAGATGTATTTGCGCAGCCAGGGCGAGGTGGAGCTTGGCGGGGTGGTGCGGCCGATCGTGTGGATCAGCGCCACGCCGTCCGGCGTCAGCAGGTCGCGCACCCGGTTGAAATAGGTGCGCATATGCGGCACGCCCACATGCTCGAGCATGCCCACGGAAACGATCCGCTCGAAGGTCTCGTCGATCTTGCGGTAATCCTGCAGGCGAAATTCCACCTGCCCCTCGAGCCCGGCTTCGCGCGCCCGCGCCCGCGCCACTTCCAGCTGGCGCTCGCTGAGCGTGATCCCGGTCACCCGCGCGCCGAAATCGCGCGCCAGCGTCAGCGCCATGCCGCCCCAGCCGCAGCCGATATCGAGCACCCGCATCCCCGGCTCCAGCAAGAGCTTGCGGGCGACAAGGCGCTTCTTGGCCGCCTGGGCCTGCTCCAGGCTCATCGAATCTTCGGCGAAATAGGCGCAGCTATACTGCATGTCCTCGTCCAGCATCAGCCGGTAGAAGTCGTTGGACAGGTCGTAATGGTGGCTGACATTGCGCCGGGCGACCGGGGCCGGGTTGAACTGCGCCAGGTGGCGCATGAGCCGGGCCGGGCCGCGCGCGGCCACCGACAGCCGGCCGCGCCCGTAGCGCATCACGTTGCGCCCCAGCAGGGTCAGGAAGCCTTCGAGGTCGTTCTGGGCGATGGTCAGCTGGCGGTCCATGTAAGCCTCGCCCAGCCCCAGCTCCGGGGCGCGCACCAGGCGGCGGATGGTGCCGGGGTCGTGGATCGTCGCCGCGGCCGAGATGCCGCGCCCGTCGCCGTAGCGCCGGGTCGCGCCGCCGGGCATTGTCACCTGCAGATCGCCCTCGCGCACCAGCCCGCGCATCAGCCTGTCAAACACTCGCTCCCACATGGTCCCCCTCCCGCGTGTTTGCCGTCAGTCCGTCCTTGTTCTCCCCGATGCTCCTCTCCGGTGTCCCTGCCTTCTCGCCTGCCTTTGCGTGCATGTGCGCAGGTGATTCTCCGCGCATGGGGCCATATTAACCCTTTTCGGGGGATTCGCGCAAAAGGCGCCGGCCCGCGGGGGCGCCTTGGGCTTGACTTTGCCCGCGCCAGCGGGTGTATCGGCCCGGCAAAGCCGGAAGGGAAAAACGATGCACGCCTATCGCAGCCATACCTGTGCCGATCTGAGAAAATCCGACGTGGGCGAGGAGGTGCGCCTTTCGGGCTGGGTGCATAGGGTGCGCGACCATGGCGGCGTGCTGTTCATCGACCTGCGCGACCATTACGGCATCACCCAGGTGCTGGCCGACGAGGACAGCCCGGTATTCGCCGAGGTCGAGAAGCTGCGCGCCGAATGGTGCATCCGCATCGACGGGCGCGTGCTGGCGCGCGACGAGGCGCTGGTGAACCCGAAGCTGCCCACCGGCGAAATCGAGGTGTTCATCACCGATCTCCAAGTGCTGGGCGCGGCGGGCGAATTGCCGCTGCAGGTGTTTGGCGACCAGGAATACCCGGAGGAAACCCGGCTCAGATACCGCTTCCTCGACCTGCGCCGCGACAAGCTGCAACAGAACATGAAGCTGCGCTCGGACGTCATCGCCAGCATGCGCAAGCGGATGTGGGCGCAGGGCTTTCGCGAGTATCAGACCCCGATCATCACCGCCTCATCCCCCGAGGGCGCGCGCGATTTTCTGGTGCCGAGCCGCCTGCATCCGGGCAAGTTCTACGCCCTGCCGCAGGCCCCGCAGCAATTCAAGCAGCTGATGATGGTGGCGGGGTTCGACAGGTATTTCCAGATCGCGCCCTGCTTTCGCGACGAAGACCCGCGCGCCGACCGCTCGCCGACCGACTTCTACCAGCTTGACATGGAGATGAGCTTCGTCACCCAGCAGGACGTGTTCGACGCGATCGAGCCGGTGCTGCGCGGGGTGTTCGAGGAGTTCGGCGGCTCCCGCAAGGTCGATCGGGACTGGCCGCAGATCTCCTATGCCGATGCGGCGCTCTGGTACGGCACCGACAAGCCCGACCTCAGAAACCCGATCAGGATGCAGGTGGTGAGCGAGCATTTCCGCGGCTCGGGCTTTGCCATCTTCGCCAAACTGCTCGAGCAGGAAGGCACCGAGATCCGCGCCATCCCGGCGCCGGGCGGCGGCTCGCGCAAATTCTGCGACCGGATGAATGCCTTTGCCCAGAAGGAGGGCCTGCCGGGGATGGGCTATATCTTCTGGCGCGACCAGGGCGCGGGGATCGAGGGGGCCGGGCCGCTGGCCAAGAATATCGGCCCCGAGCGCACCGAGGCGATCCGCGAGCAGCTGGGGCTGGGCGTGGGCGATGCGGCCTTCTTCCTCGGCGGCAGGCCCAAGGCCTTCGAGCCCTTCGCCGGCCGCGCGCGCGACGAGATCGGCCGCGAACTGGGGCTGATCGACGAGGACCGCTTCGCCTTTGCCTGGATCGTCGATTTCCCGATCTTCCAGCGCGACGAGGAGACGGGCAGGATCGACTTCGACCACAACCCGTTCTCCATGCCCCAGGGCGGGCTCGCGGCGCTGGAGGGCGACCCGCTGGCGGTGCGCGGGCTTCAGTATGATCTGGCCTGCAACGGCTACGAGATCCTCTCCGGCGCGATCCGCAACCACAAGCCCGAGATCATGTTCAGGGCCTTCGAGATCGCCGGCTACCCGGAGGAAGAGGTGCGCAAGCGCTTCGGCGGCATGGTCAACGCCTTCCAGTATGGCGCGCCGCCGCACGGGGGCTGCGCCGCCGGCATCGACCGGATCGTGATGCTGCTGGCCGACGAGGTGAATATCCGCGAGGTGATCATGTTCCCCATGAACCAGCGGGCCGAAGACCTGATGATGGGCGCGCCCAGCGAGCCCACCGGCGAGCAGCTGCGCGAGCTGCGCCTGCGCGTGCTGCCGCCGGAATAGGCGCGCCGCCGCATTTCTGTCGCTGGTCCGTCGCGGGCAATCGCCGGGGCGGCGGTTTCGCCGGAAACGACGGAACCGGCGCGCTGGCGCGTTATACTTCCCGAGTCACAGGGCACGCCACGGGGCGCGCGACAAGTGAAAGGGAAGCAGATGCGCTTTGACCCCGAACTGGCCGAAATCCGCTTCGGCACCGGGCTCGGCCCCCGGGTGGAGCCGGCCGCCGACCTGCAGGCCTTTCTGGCCCGGCTGGACGGGCCGGACCTGGCCGCGCGGGCCTTTCCGGTCGCAAGCTTCGCCAGCCAGGCCGACAGCATGGCGCGGTTTCGCGCCCTGGGGCGGGCGGCCCGGCAGGGCGACGGCAATGCGCGCGGCGAGCGCGACCGGATCCTGCGGGAGAGCCGCCGCAGCCAGTTGCGCTGGCTGGCTCATGCCGGTGCCCGCTGGCTCGATTCCGCCGACGGCTTTCGCGAGCGGCTGACCCGCTTCTGGGCCGACCACTTCACCGTGGTCGGCAAGCGCCCCATGACCCGCGCCATGGCCGCGACCTTTGTCGAAGACGCGATCCGCCCGCATCTGACCGGCCGCTTTGCCGACCTGCTATATGCCGCCGAGACTCATCCGATGATGCTCGACTATCTCGACCAGTTCGCCTCGGTGGGCGAGGGCAGCCCGCTTGCGGCCCGGGGCAGGGGGCTCAACGAGAACCTGGCGCGCGAGATACTGGAACTGCACACGCTGGGGGTGGACGGTCCCTATACGCAGGACGACGTGCGCCAGTTTGCCAATCTGCTCGCGGGCTTCACCCATGGCCGGCGCGCGGGCGTGACCTATCAGCCGCGGCGCGGCAATCCGGGGCCCGAAGTGATCCTGGGTCGCCGCTATGGCGGCGCGCGCCCGCGCCTCGAGGATGTGCGGGAGGTGTTCGAGGACCTCGCAACCCACCCGGCCACCGCCCGCCACATCGCCCGCAAGCTGGTGGTGCATTTCGTCTCCGACCGGCCGGACGAGGCCCATGTGGCCCATGTGGCGGCGCGCTTTGCCGAAAGCGGCGGGGCGCTCGGCGCTGCCTATGCGGCGCTTCTCGAGCACCCGGCCGCCTGGGAACCTGCCCGCCGCAAGGTCAAGCAGCCATTCGATTTCATCGTCACCGCGCTGAAGGCGCTGGGGCTGCGCGGGGCGCGGCTTGCGGCCTTGCGTTCCGGCGAGATCCGCGATGGGCTGGCCGTGCCCATGGCGCTGATGGGCCAGCGCTGGGAGCGCCCGGACGGCCCCGACGGCTGGCCCGAAGCAGCCGCGCGCTGGATCACCCCGCAGGGGCTGGCGGCGCGCATTCAGTGGGCGATGGCGGTGCCGACGATGCTGTCGGAGCGGATCGGCGCTCCGCTGCCGGACCCGCGCGCGCTGGTCGAAACCGCCCTGGGCGCACATGCCGGCGCACAGGTCGCCCTTGCCGCCGCGGCGGCGCAAACCCGCTGGGAAGGGGTCGGCCTGGTGCTGGCCTCGCCCGGATTTCAGCGGCGCTAGAGGAGGACGACATGAGAGGACGAGGCAGATTTGACCGGCGCGGGTTTCTCAAGCGCGGCGCGGCGCTGGGCTGTTCGCTCGCGGCGTCGCCGCTTGCCACCCCCATCGCCCTGGCCGCCGCTCCCGGCGACAAGCGCCTGGTGGTGATCGTCCTGCGCGGCGCCATGGACGGGCTCGACGTGGTGCGCCCGGTGGGCGACCCCGCCTATGCGGCCCTGCGCCCGACCCTGGCGCAGGGCGAGGCGCCGCTGCCGCTGGACGACTTCTTTGCCCTGCACCCGGCCCTTGGCGGGCTGTACCCGCTCTGGGCGGCCGGGGAGCTTGGCTTTGCCCATGCGGTCTCGACCCCCTATCGCGACAAGCGCAGCCATTTCGACGGCCAGGACATCCTGGAGACCGGGGGCGCCGGTTCTGCCCGGCGCGACGGCTGGCTGAACCGGGCGCTGGGGTTGATCGGCGCCACCAGCCTGCGCACCGGCTTTGCCATCGGTCGCGAGTCGCTGCTGATCCTGAACGGCGAGGTGCCTGTGTCGCAATGGGCCCCGGACACGCCCCTGACCCTGACCGCGCAGTCGCGCCGCCTGTTGCGGAAAATGTATGGCGAAGCGCCGCTGTTCCGCGCCTCGATGGAAGAAGCCCTGGCCCTGACCGCAGACGAAACCGGCAGCGCGCCGGGCTCCGGCGAAAGCCGGGGCGACGTGCAGCAGGCGATGATGGCCTCGGTGCGCGCCGCTTCCGGCAAGGCCCGGATCATGGCGGGCGGGGCGGGGATGGAGAAGATCGCCCGCTTTGCCGCCGAACAATTGCTGGGCGAGACCCGCATCGCCTCCTTCTCGATCACCGGCTGGGATACCCATGCGCGCCAGAAACAGGGGCTGGGGCGGGCCCTGCGGGGGCTTCAGACGGCAATCCTGACCCTGAAGCGGGAGCTGGGCAGCGCCTGGCGCGATACCGCGGTGCTGGCGATGACCGAGTTCGGCCGCACAGCGCGCGAAAACGGCTCCGGGGGCACCGATCACGGCACCGGCGGCGTCCTGCTCATGGCCGGTGGCGCCATTGCCGGCGGGCAGGTATACGGGCAGTGGCCCGGCCTCGGCGAACTCGAGCTCTACCAGGGGCGCGACCTGATGCCCACCGCCGATATCCGCGCCTATGCCGGCACCGCACTTTCGGCCCTGTTCGCGCTCAGCGCCGGTGATGTCGGGCAAAAGGTGTTTTCGGGGGTCGATATTGCCGGCACCCCCCGGATCATCGCCTGACCCCGGCGCTCGGGCTCAGGCGCCCTTAGGCGCCGCCGACCTCTATCGCGGCCATGCGGTCCGAAGTGGCGGAGGTGATATCGTCCAGATTGGCCGTCACCGTGGCCACGATCGACAATGCCAGCAGGACCGAGCCCGCCAGCAGCACCACCCAGTCGATCACCGCATTGCCGCGCTCTTCGGCGATAAAGGTTGAAACGGATTTCCACAGATGTCTCACGCGACCCTCCTGCAAACTCTCTGCACGGCATCACGCCACGCTTCCCGGACAGGAGACTGTGCAGGGGCTCGGGCAGGAATGGGGCCGCCATGTGGTGGAAATGGCTCGGTTTGCCTGCATTCGAACTATCTGCGCAAATCACGTCTTCGGGGCAATCTGCTCCACGGGTTTTGCCTTCGCGGATCTGCCGATATCGTGCGTGGAAACGATTTTTCGCAGAAAAATCGCCCCGCTCGCCAGGGCGCAAGCCCGGCGAAACCACTGCTGCCCGCTTCTCGCGTAGCGCACCGCCGCCTTCCCCCATGACATTGCGCCGCTGCCCTGCGCCCGTGCGGTTGTTCCTCGCCCATGCCCGGCCCGCAAGCCTGTCCCGATGCACCGGCTCGACCGTCCGCCCCCCTCCCTTCCGCGGCCCGGCGCAATAGGCCGCCAGGCAGCCGCGCCGCGCCCGAAGAATGCCCGACCGCGCCGTCTCCTTGCGCGCCCACCCGCCAGTCCCGCTACAGGGGGCCCTGCGTGGCGGAGCCGGCCTCGAGCCGCGCCGCGATCAGCCCGGCGAGGCTTGCCAGGCCCGAACGCGTGCCACGCCCCCGGGCGCGGGCCCTTGCCAGGCCGCGTGCGGCCGCTTCCAGGTCGCGGTCATGGGCGCTGCGGGCAACGCCGGCGAGGAATTGCGCGATATAGTCGAGCTCTTCTCCGCTGGGGCCGGCGTCGATCGCCTCGGCCATCAGGCTCAGGTCGTCCTGCAGCGAGATCGGGTCCGGCGCGACCCGGTCGCCAGCCACTACCCGCAGCCCCTTCACCGGCGCTTCGGGCAGGGCGTCGAGCACGGCCTGCTGAAAGGCAGCGAGGCTTTCGATCGGCTTGGCGAGGAAGGCGTCCGCGCCAATGGCGAGGGCCTGTTCGCGCCCGGCCTCGTCCCCGCTCATCGCCAGGATCGCCCCGACCCGTGGCCGGGCCTTGTCCAGCTCGCCGATCAACTCGGTGCCGTTCCCGTCCGGCAGGCCAAGATCGACGATCACGACCCCGGGCCGGTAGACCGACAGGTGGCGATGCGCGGCGGCGAGGCTGTCGGCGCGCCGGATCCGCGCCCCGGAGCGCAGGCACAAAAGCCGGATCGCCTCGGAGGCAAACCGGCTGTCCTCGACCACGAGGACGGTCATCCCCTGCAGCGGGCGCTCGGGGCTGGGGCGGCGGACCAGCCCGAAATGTTCAAGCTCATCGTCCATCACAGATTCCTTTCCGATTCGAGAGAATCAGAAACAAGTGAATCCCGGGTTAACGCACCG
>JALWTH010000097.1 GCA_027082975.1 Paracoccaceae bacterium
GGTTGGCCCCCTTTCCAAGGGCAAAAGGCCCCTGAGATGAAGCGCCTGCACCGCTGTGAGCGCGGGATTAATGGGTCCTGACCCCAGGCCTTGATATCCCGGTTTGGGGTGCAGGCGACCGTGTTTGTTTTCTGTTGGAGGCTGATAGCCGTATTTTTCCAGCAGTCGCGGCAATTCCCTTGCCGAGCGTTTGCTGTCGCGTGTGGCTCTGCGGATCTCGCTGAGCAGGGCTTTGGCGCGGCCGGAGGGTTCGGACATCTTCAGGATTTGCTGGAAGAGCCACAGGCTGCGTTTGTCCCAGCCCTGATTCTTGCCGGTTTTCACCACATGTTCGAGTGCCGCACGCACCCGGTCGGAGAATTCGCCCTCGAATATCTCCGGCCCCAGTGCGCTGATGAAATCGTCGTCCAGGATGCCTTCGCTGGAGGCCGGGGAAATGGCCGTGTCGCTGGCATTTGCCAATGCCTGTTCCAGCTCTCTTATCCGGGCGTCCTTGGCCTCCAGTTCTTCCTGCCAGAGGCGTTCGTATTCCTCGGGGTCGATCCGCGACCTTTCGCGTTGGCGCAGGGCCCGCGTATAGGCTTCCTGCAGGCGGGTCCAGTTCCAGCCGTCGCGGCTGGGCATGGTGGTGCGCATGGCAATGGCAAGGCGCGCAGCCTCGCGGGCGAGGGATGCGCTGTCGGGAAGGGTCCAGCCCTTCAGCAGCCGGCGGGTAACGCCCTTGCCGGGAATGATGAGACCGAGCGCGCCGCCATAGACATTTCCGCGCTCGACCATGCCGGCAAGCTGGAAGGAAAAGGCGCGGTCGGGCTCGACCACCACATGGGCAACCCCGCCGAGATCCCAGGCCATCTTCTTCAGGTCGGTTTCGGTCAGTTCCGGCTCATTGCCGTCATTTGCCGAGACATAGACCACCGGCAGCCGGTCCGTGGCCGCACCTTCGGTGATTGCCCTGGCCAGTTCCAGCCCGTCGGGGCTGTTTTTCAGATGAAGCGGCTCCTGGCGTATATCCAGCAGGCCATCGGCTCGCGCCCAGCCTTCGCTCAGGATGGTCTTGATGAAATAGGGCTTTCGTGGAGTCGGCAGATGGGCAAGGGGGGCCGTTGCAATACATTGTGTCTGCACCCGCAAGACGGCATGGCCCGCGTCGGTCCTGCGCCAGACCCCCTGGCTTTCCCAGATGGCCCCTCCTCGTCGGGCAGGCGGTGGCAGAAGCCGATGGCCTCCATCCCCGTTTCGCCGGAGAGAACCAGCATGCGCAGTTCTTCGCCCGTTTCCGCTTTCAGCACGGGGGTGTCCGCATCGAGGTCCTTGTCGGTGCTGGCCGACAGGATCTCGCTGCCTTCCATGCCGCGCAGCCAGGCGATTACCTCGGCCGTGAAGCCGGCCTGGTCGATCTCTGCGGAGACCGCAAATTCCGTTGCAAATGTCGACATGTGCCCTCCGAAGCCGGAGGGCAGGCTACCGCATATGGTTGAGGCTGGCCAGAGGTCGCCCCTCAGGCCCGCTCGGCATATTCCATCGTCTCGGTATTGACGACGATATCCTCGTCCTGGGCTATGAAGGGGGGCACCATGACGCGCAGGCCGTTATCGAGCAGCGCGGGCTTGAAGGAATTGGCCGCGGTCTGCCCCTTCACCACCGGCTCGGTCTCCACCACCTTGCAGGTGACCTTCTGCGGCAGGGTGGCGCCGAGCGCCTCCTGCTCGTAATACTCGATCTGCACCGTCATGCCGTCTTGCAGAAACGGGCGGCGCTCGCCGAGGATCTCGGCGGGCAGTTCGATCTGCTCGAAGGTCTCCATGTCCATGAATACCAGCATGCCGTCGTTTTCGTAGAGAAACTGCTGGTCCTTCTGCTCGAGGCGCACGCGCTCGACCTTGTCGGCGGAGCGGAAGCGCTCGTTGAGCTTGGAGCCGTTGCGCAGGTTGCGCAGCTCGACCTGGGCGAAGGCGCCGCCCTTGCCCGGCTTGACATGCTCGACCTTGACCGCGACCCACAGGCCGCCATTGTGCTCGAGCACGTTTCCGGGGCGAATTTCGTTTCCGTTGATCCTGGGCATGTGGCAAAACCGTGGCAAAAGGTTGAAGACTTTTCGACCGCACCTATATCTTGCCGGTCGGCCCCGTGCAAGCGTGCAGGTCTTGTGGCGGCACCGGCTGAGCCATGCGCGGGACGCATGGCAGCCATGCGTCAAATGGGGTACCGAATCGGGCAGGATTGGCCATATTGCCCGTCACGCCTGAAAACGCAAGAGCAAGAATAACAAAGGACGATCATGTTGGATTTTGTGGACGGCACGGCGTTCAACCATGAGCAAGGCAACCGCGCGCGCAAGCTCTTTGCCGCGGTGGTGCTGGCGGCTTTGGACGACGCAATCGCGGACGACAAGAAATACGGCAACGGCCCGGAGCAGATCGCTCGCTGGGCGCGCTCGCGCGACGGGCGCGAAGTGCTTACCTGCGCCGGGATCGACCCCAATGAACGGGTGGTCAAGGGCCTGATGGAATTCGTAGCCAAGGGCGTGCGCACCTCGGTGGCGCTGTCGCGCGAGGAAAGCGAGCGGCGCAATGCCGCCGCCGCGGCTGCCGCGGCCGCGCAGGCCGAGGCGGCCTGAAAGGGCCGACCTCCCGGCGACCGGTATGCAAAGGCTGGCAAAGGCGCCCGGTGGGGCGCCTTCTTGTTTTGCACGCTCCCGGCGCTTCCGGCGCATCCGGGGCCGGCTCCTGCCCGGAACGCCCGAACGCCCTATTTCCGGTCCGCTCCCAGGAGCCACGCGAAAACCGCCATCGCCAGCAGCGCACCCGCCCCCTGCGCGGCGACAAAGGCGGGCACATGCGCCGGGGCGATCCCCGAAAACGTGTCGGTAAAGGCGCGCGCGATACTCACCGCGGGGTTGGCAAACGACGTCGAGGCGGTGAACCAGTAGGCGGCGGTAATATACAGCCCGACCAGCCAGGCCACCCCGTCGGGGCGAAAGCGCATTCCGGCCAGGATCGTCGCCAGCAGGCCAAAGGTCGCCACGCCTTCGGCCAGCCACTGACCGCCGCCGCTGCGCGCGTGCTGCGAGAACTGGACGATCTCCTGGGCAAACATGGCATGGGCCAGAAAGGTCCCGCCGATGCCCCCGGCGATCTGCGCGCCCGTATAGGCCAGCGCCCCGCCCCGGCTCATGTCGCCGCGCAGGGCCATTACCAGGCTGACC
Organism: Paracoccaceae bacterium; assembly: GCA_027082975.1. GTDB lineage: Bacteria > Pseudomonadota > Alphaproteobacteria > Rhodobacterales > Rhodobacteraceae > JAAEUB01. Next base: position 3,206 of record JALWTH010000097.1, read on the forward strand.
GCCGGGTTGAAATGCGCCCCGGAAACGGGGGCGAAAATGCTGATCAGCACCACCAGAATGGCGCCGGTAGGGAGGGTGTTGCCCAGCAATGCGAGGGCCACGTCGCCGGTCAGGCTTTCGGCCATGATCCCCGAGCCGACCACGGTGGCGACCAGCAGGAGCGTGCCCAGGGCTTCGGCGGCCAGCCGGCGGGAAAGGGGGAAATCCATGGCTCGGACCTCGTCTGGATACGAAGGGAGGGGGGCTGCGCTCATGCCACCGGCTCGATCCTGGAGATTTCCGCCACCAGCGACCGGCACAGCTCAGCCCGGCCACCGCAGCAATCCTCGAGCAGGAATTCCAGCATCGCCCGCACCCCTTCCATGCGGGCGAAATAGCGGATGACGCGGCCTTCGCGCCGCTTTTGCACCAGCCCGGCCCGGTGCAGAATGGCCAGGTTGGCCGAGCTGGTGTTCTGGCGCGCGCCCAGCCGCGTGGCGATCTCCCCGGCGGCCAGTCCCGCAGGCCCGGCCTGAACCAGCAGGCGAAAGGCATCGACCCGGCTATGCCGGGACAGGGCGGCGAAGGCGACGATGGCTTGTGTCGTATCCATATATCATGAATTATCGAAGTGTTGACATCTGTCAACTCCCTTTCCAACCAACCCGCCCCGCGCTAACAGGGGGGCATGAGGCGGGCGATCATGATCCAGGGCGCGGGCTCCAATGTCGGCAAGTCGTTGCTGGTGGCGGGCCTTGCCCGCGCGTTCACGCGCCGCGGCCTCAGCGTCGCGCCCTTCAAGCCGCAGAACATGTCCAACAACGCCGCCGTCACCGCCGATGGCGGCGAGATCGGCCGCGCCCAGGCGCTGCAGGCGCGCGCGGCGGGCCGCGCCCCGCTCACCGACATGAACCCGGTGCTGTTGAAGCCCGAGAGCGAGATTGGCGCCCAGGTGGTGGTGCAGGGCCGGCGCGTGGCCACGCTCAGGGCGCGCGACTACGCGGCGATGAAGGGCGAGCTGCTGGGGCCGGTGCTGGAGAGCTTCCACCGCCTCGCCGAAAGCGCCGACCTGGTGCTGGTCGAAGGCGCCGGCAGCCCGGCCGAGACCAACCTGCGCGCCGGCGACATCGCCAATATGGGCTTTGCCGAGGCCGCCGCCCTGCCGGTGCTCCTGGTGGGCGATATCGACCGGGGCGGGGTCATCGCCCAGCTTGTGGGCACCCATGCGGTGCTGCCCGAGGCGGACCGCGCGCGGATAAAGGGCTTCATCGTCAACAAGTTCCGCGGCGACGCGACCCTCTTTGCCGAAGGCGCCGCCGAGATCGCCCGGCGCACCGGCTGGGACGACCTCGGCACGCTCCCGTGGTTCGAAGACGCCTGGCGCCTGCCCGCCGAAGACGCGCTCGACCTCGCGACCGGCCCGAAGCGCACCGGCGGCCTGCGCATCGCGGTCCCGCGCCTCAGACGCATCGCCAATTTCGACGACCTCGACCCGCTGAAAGCCGAGCCCGGCGTGACCCTCACCCTGATCCCCCCCGGCCAGCCCCTGCCGGGCGATGCCGACCTGGTGCTGATCCCCGGCAGCAAGTCCACCATCGCCGACCTCGCCGATTTCCGCGCCCAGGGCTGGGATATCGACCTCGCCGCCCATATCCGCCGCGGCGGCCATGTGCTGGGCCTGTGCGGCGGCTACCAGATGCTCGGCCGCGAGATCGTCGACGAAGCCGGCATCGAAGGCGCGCCGGCCCGCGTCCCCGGCCTAGGCCATCTCGACGTGACCACCACCATGGGCGAGAAGAAAAACCTCGCCCTGCGCCAGGCCACCTACACGCCTGCCGGCTGCGCCCTCACCGGCTACGAAATCCACCTCGGCGAAACCACCGGCCCCGACCGCGCCCGCGCCTTCCTCGAGATCGAAGGCCGCGGCGAAGGCGCCGCCAGCCCCGACGGCCGCGTGCGCGGCTGCTACCTGCACGGGCTGTTTTCCAGCGACGACTTCCGCGCAACCTACCTGGCAGAACTGGGCGCCGAGACCGGCAGCCTTGCCTACGAAGCCGACCTCGAAGCCACGCTGGACAGGCTCGCAACCCACCTGGAAAAACACCTCGACCTCGACCGGATCCTGGCCCTCTCCAAAACCGTGAAGCCGCCCCGTCTCGGGTAGGCTCAGGACCCAGGGTCCCGAGCCTGGTTTTCGCAGACAATGAATGCACGGAATACAGGGAGCCGGAAAGACAGGAGACAGGATGAAACGAAGCCTTCCACCAGCCCCCCCGGCACCGCAACCTGGCCAGCTGCTCCCAGCTGCCCCCAGCAGACCCATGGGTGACGTCATCCTTTCCTCCACACCGCGCCAGCCATCCCCGATGAACAGAAACCCGGTTGCTCCATCCGCGCCGACTGCCCGGCTTTCCCGGTCGGGAAAATCACCGTGACACCAACCAGCAGGGAAAGCCCGGCCAGGCAGCCCCGCACCCCCTTCCTCTTGCCGGAAATATCCCCGCCGGAGGCCTCCAATCCAGGCTCAGCTTGCTGAGCCATGCCCAACCCTTGCAGGCCGCCAGGCCGAAAGGGGCGGGAGCGCCCCAGGCGCCTGAGCGAAACATGGAAAGGCGCGCAGCCAGCGCCGCTTCCGGACAGCCCACCGCCACCGAAACCCCGCCCGGAGGGGCACAGCCTCCGAAGCGACATGACCGCCGGCGCGCCCTTCCCGCAGAATCGCTCCTTTGCCGGACACACTCACCGGACAAACGGGTAATCAAACGGGGACATGTGGCAGGGCGTTTGGCCGCCTCTCTCCCGAAACGCCTGCCCATGCCCGCATCTCCGAAGAGCCAGCACCTCCGAAGAGCCCGCATCTCTGAAGAAACCCTGGAGGCGAGTACCGGAATCGAACCGGTGTACACGGATTTGCAATCCGCTGCGTAACCACTCCGCCAACTCGCCGCCAGCCCCGGCGATGTAGCCCAAGCGGGCGCGTGGTGCAAGGCCAATCGGCAGCGCGGCCGGTCGCTTGTTGCCCCTGCCCGCGCTCTGTGGCAAGCTCGCGCCACCTGCAGGAGACGGATTCGAAGATGACCGATTTCACCCGACAGCGCACCACCATGGTCGATACCCAGATACGCCCCTCGGACGTGACCAAGTATTCCGTGATCGAGGCCATGCTCACGGTCCCGCGCGAGGCCTTCGTGCCGGCCGGGATGCGCGAGGCGGCCTATGCGGGGGCCGCGCTTTCGCTTGGCGGCGGGCGCGCGATGCTGGAGCCCCGCAGCCTGGCCAAGCTCTTGGACGGGCTCGACATTCGCCCCGACGAGATGGTCCTTTATGTGGGCTGCGGGCTGGGATACGGCGCCGCGCTGGCCGCCCGGATGGCCGAATTCGTGGTCGCGCTGGAGGAGGACGAAGCCCTGGCGGGCGAGGCCGAGAGCCTGCTGGCCGAGCACGGGGTGGACAATGTGGCGGTGGTCTCCGGCCCCCTGCGCGCGGGCGTTGTCCGGCACGCGCCCTATGACGTGATCCTGATCGAGGGCGCGGTGGAGCAGTTGCCCGAGCCGCTCGCCGAGCAGCTGCGCGAAGGCGGGCGCATCGGCGCGATCCTGCGCGAGGGGGGCGAGCGGGGCGCCAGCGCGGCCCGGATCGGCCACAAGATCGACGGCCGGATCGCCTGGCGCTTCCTGTTCGATGCCGGCGCCCCGGTGCTGCCCGGCTTCGAGGCCGAGCGCGCCTTTGCCCTTTAGCACGGCCCCCGCCGCCGCCCCGGAGAAGCCATGATCGCACGTCTCAAAACCGGCCTGAAGATCGCCGCCGCCGCCCGCGCCCGCGCCGCCGGCGTGATCGCCGCCCCCGCCCCGGCCGCCGCCGAGACCCTGGCCGATGCGCTGATCTCGGCCTATCGCCATTCCGGCCTGCTCGAGCAGCAGCGCGCCCTGCTGCGCGCCGCCGACGAGGACGTGGCGGTGGCCATCTCGGCCCTGCGCCCGACTCTCAACTACGCCCTCAGCGAGACCTGGAAGAACACCCAGCCCTTCCCCGGCGACAGCCTCACCCTCAGCGCCAGCCTGACCGCGCAGCTGGTGCTCTACGATTTCGGCCGCACCGACCTGCGCGTGAAGCTTGCCCGCGAAAACGTGCTGGCCACCCGCGAAATGCTGGTCTCGGTGGAGCAGAAGGTGCTGCTGCGCGCGGTCAGGGCCTTTCTCGACGTGCGCTCGGCGGCCGAAAAGGCCGCGCTCCAGGCCTCCAACGTGCGCGTGCTCACCGAAGAGTTGCGCGCCGCAAGGGACCGTTTCGAAGTGGGGGAGGTCACCCAGACCGATGTCTCGCTGGCCGAAGCCCGCCTCGCCGGAGCGCGCGCGGCCGAAGCCGCCGCCAACGGCCGCCTGATCGCCGCGCGCGAGGAATACAAGGCCGCCACCGGCCATTACCCCGGCACGCTCTCGCCCC
>JALWTH010000098.1 GCA_027082975.1 Paracoccaceae bacterium
CCTCCAGCGGCGCTTCGCCCGGCGCCACTTCGAGCCCCACCAGCTGCAGGCGGCGCGGATCGTTGGCCGCTTCGCTGCGCAGGCCGCAGTCGCCCACATAGGCGGCCTTCTTGCGCGCGCGCGCGGCGGTGAAACCGAGATCGTGGGGCATGGTCTCGCCGGTCGTGTCCTTGCCGACGATCACATGGCCCTTTTCCGCGCGCAGCAGCGACAGCGCCTCGAGCCCCAGCGGCACCGCGCCGCGCCCCGCCCCTGCCGCCAGCGCCGCCTGCCACAAGGCGCCGATCGCCTGGCGCGTGGTGGTAAGCTCGGAGCCCAGAGCGCCGGTGAAGCTCGCCCGGGCGATGCGCACCGGCGCGCCCCGAAAGGCGCCCATGCGCAGGCTCATATGCGGAAATTCCTCCGCCCCGAGCGCCACCCCCAGCCCCAGCGCGACGACGATCTCGCGCGCCCTGGGGCCGGCGACGCTCAGCGTCGGCCAGTTCCGGGTGGTGTCGTGGATGAAGACCCGCTCCGGGTCGTGCACATCCTGCCGCCAGCTTTCCAGCATCCGCGTCACGCCGTCCACATGGCCCGAGGAGCAGGAAATCACGAAGCGCTCCGGCCCGAGGCGCGCCACCACCGCATCGTCCAGCACCACCCCCTGTTCGCTGAGCAGGAAGCCGTAGCGCAGCCGGCCCGGGGCGAGGCTGGCCATGTCGTTGTAAAAGACGAAGTTGACGAAGGCTTCGGCCTCCGGCCCCATCACCTCGATCTTGCCCAGCGGCGAAGCATCGAGGATCCCCGCCGCCCGGCGCGCGGCCAGGGCCTCGGCGGCAATCGCCGCCTCTGCCGGCCCCTGCCCGTACCAGGCCGGGCGCAGCCAGCCGCCATATTCGCCCAAAGCCGCGCCGGCCTCGCGGTGGGCGGCCTCGAGCGGCAGGCGCTTGAGCGGATGCAGGCGCCGGCCGCCGCGCGCGCCCTGAAACAGCGCCAGCGGCACCGGCACGAAGGGCGGGCGAAAGGTGGTGGTGCCGATCTCGGGGATCGGCCGGCCCCGCAGCGCCGCCATGGCCGCGAGCCCGGCCATGTTGGCGCTCTTGCCCTGGTCGGCGGCCATGCCGAGCGTGGTATAGCGCTTCAGGTGCTCGACCGAGGTGAAATTCTCCCGCGCGGCGATCTCGATGTCCTTGAGCGTGACATCGTGCTGGAAGTCGATCCACTGGCGCCCGCCGCCGGCGGCGGGGTCGGGGCTGAGCGGGGTCGGGCGGAAGCCGCCCGCCGGTGCCGCCGCGCGCGCCCGGCCGAGCCCCGCCGCCCGGCCCTCTTCCAGCGCCTGTTCGAGGTCGTAGGCGCCGTTGACCGCGCCGGCGGCCCGCATCCCTTCGGGCGCCTTGCCAGGCAGGTAGGCGTCGCGCGCCGCGTCCCATACGAGCTTGCCCCCGGCATGGCGCCACAGATGCACGAGCGGGGTCAGCCCGCCCGAGACCAGCAGCGCGTCGCAGCGATAGCGGGTGCCGTCATGCTCGAGCGCGCGCACCCCACGCCCGCCGATTCCGCCACGCCCGCCGATCGCCCGCAGTCGCGCCCCCGCCGCCCCGAGCCGCGTCACCCGCGCGCCGGCCACCTCCAGCCGGGCACAGGAGGCTTCGGCCAGGGCGTGATTGCTCAGCACCACGAGTTCGCGCCCGGCCAGCACACCGTAGCGGCCGAGATATTCTTCCGCCGCCCAAAGCGGCAGGATGCCCGGCAGGTCGTTCTGCGCGAAGGTGATCGGCCGGTCCAGCGCGCCGGTGGCCAGCACCACCCGGCGCGCGCGCATCCGCCACAGGCGCGGCGCCCGGCCCGGCCCCGCACCGCGCGCCTCGGCCAGGGCCACCAGCCCGTGGTCATAGACGCCAAAGGCGGTGGTGCGCAGCAGCACCCGGCCGCCGGCGGCGCGGATGGCCGCTTCCTCGGCGGCGATCCAGTCGGCGACATCGCGCCCCTCGACCTGCCCGCCCATGGCCCAGAGCCCGCCGCCGGGCTGCGGGTGGTCATCGACCAGCACCACGTCCTGCCCGGCCTCGGCGGCCGCGCGCGCCGCCGCGAGCCCCGCCGCCCCGGCGCCGATCACCAGGAGGTCGCAGCGGTCGTGACACTGGTCGGCGATGTAGCCTTCGGGGGTGTCGCCCCGGAGCCGGCCCATCCCGGCCATGCGCCGGATCAGCGGCTCGTAGAGGCTCCAGCCGGGCCACATGAAGGTCTTGTAATAGAAGCCCGCGCCGAGGAAGCGGTGCAGCAGGTCGAAGCCGCGCCGGGGGTCGAAACGGGCCGAGGGCCAGGCATTGACCGCGCGCGCCTCCATGCCTTCGACCAGTTCGGTGGTGGCGGCGCTGACATTGGGGAAAGAAGCGCCGTCCAGGCGCAGGTCCACCAGCGCGTTGGGTTCTTCGAACCAGGCGCCGCAGAGGCCGCGCGGGCGGTGATACTTGAACGAACGCCCGACCACACGCACCCCCGCGGCCAGCAGCGCCGAGGCGAGCGTGTCGCCCGGATGGCCGGAAAACGCGCGCCCGTCAAAGCGAAAGCGCAGGGTCCGGCTGCGGTCGATCAGCCCGTATCCGGCGACGCGCAGCCCGCTCATGGCGTCCCCTCCCCGTCCGGCCCGTCGTCGGCGCTCCCCGCACCGTCCGCGCCCTCCCCGCCGCCAGGCGCGCCCCGAAGCGCCACGCTCCCCAGCACCCGCGCGCTCAGCGTGTCGCGCTCCATCACGAACAATTCGCCGCAGGTCAGGTGCATCCACACTTCGCGCGCGCGCCCCAACATATTGCGCCGCATATGCACGTATTCGGCCCATTCGGCATCGCTCACCGGGCCGGTCGTGTCCGGCCGCGCCGCGCCGGCCTCGCCGGCAAAGAAAAACTCGCGCTCATCGCGCAGCCCGCAGAAAGGGCAGGTATATACTTGCATCGGCGCCCCTCTCTCCCTCGCTCTCCCGTTCCTCGCTCTCCGGCTCCCTCGGCCCCGCTCCCGCCTCGCTCCCCGGCGCGCCCTCAATGCGCGATCCCCGAAGCCGCGCCCTCGTCGATCAGCCGCCCGCGCTCGAAGCGGGTCAGGTCGAAGGGGGCGCTGATCGGGTGGTGGGCGCCCTGGGCCAGGATATGGGCAAACAGAACCCCCCCGGCCGGGATCGCCTTGAAGCCCCCGGTACCCCAGCCGCAATTGAGATAGAGGCCGGGCAGCGGGCTCGGGCCGAGGATCGGCGAACTGTCCGGCGACACGTCCACGATCCCGGCCCACTGGCGCAGCAACCCGACCCGGGCAATCGCCGGAAAGCAGTCCACCAGCCCGCCCAGCACGTCCTCCTGCACCGGCAGGTTGCCGCGCTGGCCATAGGCGGGCACCCGGTCCAGCGCGCCGCCCATCACCAGCCCGCCCTTGTCGGACTGGCTGATATAGACGCCGTGGGCGGGCGAGGCCACCACGCAGTCGAGCATGGGCTTCAGCGGCTCGCTGACAAAGGCCTGCAGCGCGTAGGAGGTCAGCGGCAGGCGAAAGCCGGCCATGGCGGCGAGATGCGAGGAATGGCCCGCCACCGCCATGCCCACGCGCCCCGCGCGCACCGGGCCGAGGCTGGTCTCGACCCCCTTGCAGGTGCCGCCTTCGACGATGAAGCCGGTGACTTCGCAATTCTGCACGATCTCCACCCCGAGCCGGTCGGCGGCGCGGGCATAGCCCCAGGCCACCGCGTCATGGCGCCCGGTGCCCGCGCGCCCCTGCCAGACGGCGCCGAGGATCGGGTGGCGGGCGTCCTCGCCAAAGTTCAGCAGCGGGGCGCGGGCGCGCACCTCGTCGCGGCCGAGCAGTTCGGCATCGACGCCGTTGAGCCGCATGGCATTGACCGTGCGCGCGGCGATCTCGCGCTCGTGCTCGCTGTGGTGCAGGATCATCATGCCGCGCCGGGAGAACATCACGTTGTAATTGAGCTCGCGCGAAAGGCCTTCGTAGAGGCGCAGCGACAGGTCGTAGAGCGCGCAGCTTTCGGGGTAGTAGTAATTGGAGCGGATGACGGTGGTGTTGCGCCCGGTATTGCCGCCGCCGAGCCAGCCCTTCTCCAGCACCGCCACGTTGGTAATGCCGTGATTGCGCGCGAGATAATAGGCGGTGGCCAGGCCATGGCCGCCAGCGCCGACGATCACGATGTCATAGGCCCTGCGCAGCTTCGGGCTGCGCCAGGCGGGCCGCCAGCCCCTCTGGCCGCGCAGACCCTCGCGAAGCAGGCGCAGTGCGGAATAGCTGCTACCCATCGCGCCGGCTCCGACAGCTTGCCCGCAGATGCTCCATCCTCTTCCCCCGCCTTTCTCCCGGCCTCCTCCGGGCGCCGCCCCGTCTCGCCCCGTCTCGCCCTGCCTCACCTCGCCTCGTCCCGCACTCCCCGCCCGACACCGACCGGCAGAAAGCCTTGATGCGGGCGGCGGGAGTCGAACCCGCACGGCACGGGGCCTCTGGATGTTACGTCATCCCCAGCGCGATTGATAGGGCTTTACCGGCTCTTGCTCTGACCAACAACCCCATGAAAACACGCCAATATCCCCTTGCCGCAACCCATCACGCAGCGCCGGACCCGCAGGCTGGTCGGTGTCGATCCCAAGACGCACCGCACGCGAACGCCGCCGAACCATCCGGGGATCCGCGAAGCGATGCAGGAAATCGCGGGCAAGCGCCGCCGTTTCGGTTGCCGACGGATCGGGGTGTTGCTCGAACGCAAGGAGACCCATGAACCACAAGAAACTCTATCGCCTGTATCGCGAAGGAGGGTTGTCGGTGAAACGGGGGCGCGGGCACGCATGTGGCGCCATGACGACAACAACGTCAGGGCCCAGGCTTCGCTGGGAAACCAGACGCCGGCCCAAGTGCGCCGGACGCTTGGACTATCCGATGGCGCCCCACCCGGCGCGCTTGCCCGAACCGAAACCGCGGACGATGAAAACCAAACCCGCAGACTCTCGCCATGAATGAAGACCCAACGGGGGCAGGTCAGTAATCAGGCAGCCTCTCCTGTAACCGATTCTTCGCAAAGGCTTTAACGAAATCGTCACGGCTCGCGGATACGATTTTTCGCAGAAAAATCGCCGGCGCGGGTGGCGGGCATTTCCCGATCATTTCCCGGCCTTCGTTTGTGTCGTTACCTCCTCCCGTCACCGTCACGCCCGCCTCCTTTCGCCCTGCCTGCCCGACGCTTCGCGCTTTACAGCCCTGCGCACCCGGCTATGCTGGCAGCACCTGCGGGCGTGGCGAAATGGTAGACGCATGGCACTTAAAATGCCTGGGCCGCAAGGCCGTGCCGGTTCAAGTCCGGCCGCCCGCACCAGCATTGGCTTGCATACAAGCCCTTGGAGTTCCTCCCCGATTGACCCCACTATGTGGTGTGTGATCAGAGTCGGGAAATTGCCGTGAGATTGGACTTGGACTTCGGGCGGGGACTGGCTGCCCAAGCGGGGCCCGATAACGTTAGGGCGCAGACCCAAGCCAGAGCTGGGGCGCATCTCCGGCGGGGCCTTCGAGGTCGCTCTGCTCACACGTTCCATGTGGGCCACGACGGTGTGAGAGGGCGCGTCCCAGCGGGGCCGCCGATACTTGTTGGCGAAGCCCTGGCTATCGAGGAATTCCATGATCCTCTCGGGTGTCGTGTGCCCGGCGCGCAACATTTCGCGCAACGCTTCCTCCTTCGCTCGGCCCTGGGTTCGGCACTCGGATGCGCCCCGCCTCCCCTCGCCGCCCCGCGTGGCATCGATCACCTCCCCTGGAAGGCCGCGGGCCGCGAGCCTCTCCACAATCCTGGTCCCGTAGTCGCCTGGATGCAGCAAGGCGAGGCGCAGGCGACGGATGGCGAGCATCCGCTTCGCCGAGTGGTGGGTGGCACGGTGCAGTTGCCGCACATGCGGCGCTGGAAGTCGGTCAGCGGCTCGCACGGATAATCCAGCGGCAAGTGGGTCTCACCGGGGGCAAGGGCATGCTCGGGCAGGTCTGAGATGGCGTCCCGTACAGTCAGCGCGGGCGCCGCCTGCTCCAGGCTCAGGAACAGTGAGGGCTGGTCGTTGACAGCCATGCGGACCTTCTTCCGGCTGAGATTGGTCGGGCCCGGCGGTGCGATCCTCTGGCCGTCGGCCGTGCAACCGAGGGCCTCCGCCCTGGCAATCATGTCCTCCAGGACGGCGCCCTTCGACATGGACAGGAGGCCGGCCACGTTGTCGATAAGGAACGCCTTGGACTTGCGGGCAGTCGCCTCATTGGCCGGGGGTGGGAGCGCAAACCGGATCCGCAGGCCGAGCGCATCCACCGCCGCGTGCCCATTTTGCCGGAGAAATTCGGTGTCTTGGCGCCGCGATCCGGTGGATCGGAAGGCGAAACACCGGATTTCTCCGGCAAAATGCGCCGCGTCCCTGCGGGATTGATGGGCCCTGAGCCAAATTCTGCTTGAAAGGGGCCCACCCTGTCTGCGCAGAATTGCCTGCGCTGGCGAAAAATGATTCGCCCGGTGCAGGGGATAAGTGTCAGCAGGCCCTCAATGCGACTGATCTTCATGGGGACACCCGATTTCTCGGTGCCGGCGCTGGAGGCGCTGGCGGCGGCGGGCCACGAGATTGCCGCCGTCTATACCCAGCCGCCCCGGCCCGCCGGGCGCGGCAAGTTGCCCCGCCCCAGCCCGGTCGAGACAAGCGCCCGCGCGCTCGGACTCGAGCTGCGCACGCCCGCCACGCTGAAAGACCCGGCCGCGCAGGAAGCCTTCGCCGCGCTCAAGGCCGATGCGGCGGTGGTGGTGGCCTATGGGCTGATCCTGCCGCAGCCGGTGCTCGACGCGCCGGCCCTGGGCTGCCTCAACATCCATGCGAGCCTGCTTCCCCGCTGGCGCGGGGCTGCGCCGATCCAGCGGGCGATCATGGCGGGCGACGATCGGACCGGCATCAGCATCATGCAGATGGAAGCCGGGCTCGATACCGGCCCGGTGCTGATGCGCGAGGCCACCCCGATCACCCCCGAAGACACCACCGCCAGCCTGCATGACCGCCTCGCCACCATGGGTGCCGCGCTGATCCTGCGCGTGCTCGAGCAGCTCCCCGCCCTCACCCCCGCGCCGCAGGACGAGACCGGCGCCACCTATGCGGCCAAGATCCGCAAGGAGGAAGCGCGCATCGACTGGACCCGCCCGGCGGTGGAGATCGACCGGCAGATCCGCGCCCTCTCCCCCTTCCCCGGCGCCTGGACCACGGCCGGCGGCAACCGCCTCAAGCTGTTGATGAGCCGCGTGGCCGAAGGCGCGGGGCGGCCCGGCGAAGTGCTCCACGGCCTCACCATCGCCTGCGGTGAAGGCGCGGTCGAGATCCTGCGTGCCCAGCGGCAGGGCAAGCAGGCGCTCGACGCCGATACCTTCCTGCGCGGCACGCCGCTCGCGCCCGGCACCATCCTCGGAGGCTGAGATGTTTCCCACCCTGATCGGCACTGTCGTCATCGCCGGCATCATCGGCTATCTCTCGGAGATCAAGGGCTTTACCCGAAACGGCATCCTGCAAAGCATCATCATCTGCATCGGCGGGGCGCTGCTGTTCCACTTCGTCGCCCTGATGTTCCACATCGGCTTTCGCTCGCCGGGGCTGAACGCGATCC
>JALWTH010000099.1 GCA_027082975.1 Paracoccaceae bacterium
CCGCTGGCCTGCCGCGCGCCGGCTGCTCGCGGCAGGCCAGCGGGCATGGATATTCGACGATCCGGGGGCGTGGCGCGATCAGGACTTTTCCCAGGATGTCTGGAAGCGATACGCCGCCCTGTCCGAAGCGCTTTACAGCGCGACTACCGCCGCGATCGTCGCGGCGGTGAATTCTTCTGCACCCGCCCCGCCGTGAGATGTGCCGGGGCCGGGTACGGGCGCCGGTTTGCCGGTTACCAGCCGATCCGCTCTTCGAACAGCCCCACGCTCTCGATCCAGAGCGCATAGAGATCGGCGAAGTCGCGGGAACTGATCCCGTCATAGCTGGTGGCGATGTCCATCTCGATCCGGGCGGCGCCGTCATCGGTACGGTAGGCGCGCACGAAGCGGCGGTCGGTATTCCAGCTGTTGATGACCTCGAGATCAACCGGCGCATCGAGCTTGTAGCCGGAATAGAACTGCAGGGCGAGGCAGTTCTTGTTGTCGGTGCAGTCGTAGAAGAACACCTGACCGGTATCGCCATCGACGCGGAATTCCACCAGCGGGTCGCCGACATTATCGGTGGTGAGCTGGGCCGGGATGCCCTGGGAGAAGAAGAAATTGATCAGGCTCTGCGGATTGGAGGCCAGGATCTGCTCGGCACTTGCGGGCGCGGCGGCGCCGAGGGCCAGAACCAGGCCGGTGAATATCGCTTTGGGTTTCATGCTATTCTCCTGAATGATGGATCAATGATCAGCGGCGCCAGCATACACGGATAGCCGCGCAATCTGCAATACCGAGCGGGGGCGAAAACGCAGGAGTATCGGCCTCAGGCGACCAGTTCCTCGGCCTTCTTGAGGTCCACGCTGACCAGCTGGCTGACCCCCTGTTCGGCCATGGTCACGCCAAACAGCCGGTCCACCCGGCTCATGGTCACCGCGTGGTGGGTGATGATCAGAAAGCGGGTCTCGGTGCGCCGGGTCATTTCGTCGAGCAGGTCGCAGAAGCGGGTGACGTTGGCGTCGTCCAAGGGCGCGTCCACCTCGTCGAGCACGCAGATCGGGGCCGGGTTGGCGAGAAAGACGGCAAAGATCAGCGCCAGCGCGGTCAGGGTCTGCTCGCCGCCCGAGAGCAGGGAGAGGGTCGAGAGCTTCTTGCCCGGCGGCTGGCACATAATCTCGAGCCCGGCTTCCAGCGGATCGTCGCTCTCGACCAGCACCAGCTTGGCCTCGCCGCCGCCGAACAGGTGACGAAACAGCATGGCGAAGTTGCTGTTGACCTGCTCAAACGCGGTCAGCAGGCGCTCGCGCCCCTCGCGGTTGAGGCTGGCAATGCCGTGGCGCAGCTTGCGAATGGCTTCGTCCAGGTCGGCCTTTTCGTGTGTCAGCGTGTCGTGCTCCTGCTGCACTTCCTTGGCGTCTTCCTCGGCGCGCAGGTTGACCGCGCCCAGCGCATCGCGCTGGCGCCTGAGGCGGTTCACCTCGTGCTCGATCCTGTCCGAGGGCGGCAGGCTTTCGGGGTCGGCATCGAGGCTTTCGAGCAGGGCGGCGGGGCTGGTCTCCTGCTCCTCGCGGATGCGCACTTCGGCCAGGGCGACCGCCTCGCGCGCGGCCTCGGCGCGGGCCTCGGCGCGGGCGCGCGCCTCGCGGGCCTCGCCGGCCTGCCGCTCGGCCTCGCGCTCGGCGGCGACTGCCGCGCGCAGGGCGCTTTCGGCGGCCGAGAGCGCATCGGCGGCCTCGGCGCGCCGGGCCTCGGCCTTGCGGATCTCGCCTGCGAGTTCGTCGCGCCGGGCCGCAAGCTCGGCCGGGGTGGCCGAGGCTTCCCCGAGCTCCGCTTCGGCCTCGGCCTTGCGCGCCTCGAGCTCGCCGATCCGCTTGCCGGCGCTCTCCAGCCGCAGGCGCCAGCCGGAAAGCTCCTTGGTCACCTGCTGGGCGCGCTTGATGCGGGCCTCGCCCTCGCGCTTGAGTTCGTCATGGGCCGAGCGGCGCGAAAGCATGGTCAGGCGCGCGGCCTCGACGGTGAGCTTCACGTCCTCCGCCTCGGCGCGGGCGCTTTCGAGGTCGGCAAGCTCCGCCAGCGCGCGCTCGGCCTCCTGCAGGCGCGTGCGCGCGGCGAGCGCCTCTTCCTCGTGGCGGGCGACGGCAAGCGACAGGCTCTCGAGCTTGCCGGCGGCGATGTTCTCCTCGGCCTCGGCCCGGCTCAGGGCGCGGTTGGCGTCGCTGAGGACGCGGTCGGCGGCGCTGCGCGCGGCGCGGGCGGCGCGGTCCTCTTCGCTGAGCCTCTGCAACTCGGCGCGCAGGTGTTCATGGGCGCGGGCGGTGCCCTCGGCGCGGGCGGTGGCGGCGGCAAGTTCCTGCTTGAGGCTCTCGAGGCGGTTGAGCTGCTCGAGGCGCAGGGCGGCGGCGCTGGGGGCGTCTTCGGCGCCGGCGCGAAAGCCGTCCCAGCGCCACAGATCGCCTTCGCGCGAGACCAGCCGCTGGCCGGGCCTGAGCGCGGCTTGCAGGCGCGCGCCGTCCGCCGCATCGACCAGCCCGATCTGGCTCATCCGCCGGGAAAGCGCATCGGGGGCGGTGACGAAATCCGCGAGTGGCCGCACCCCTTCGGGCAGGCTCTGGGCCTCTGCGTAGCCGGGCAGGGCGACCCAGCCGGAGGCGGCATCGCCCTCTACCAGCGGCGCGCGCAGATCATCGGCCAGCGCCGCGCCGAGCGCCTTTTCGTAGCCGGGGCTGACCCGGAGCAGGTCCATCGCCTGCCCGCCCTCGGCGGTGTCGCGCTCGAGCAGGCGGGCAAGCGCGCTGACCTCGGCGGTGAGCGCGTTGACCTCGCCTTCGGCCTCGCTGCGGGCGGCGCGGGCATCGGCCTCGCGCGACTGGGCCTCGGCGCGGGCGGCATCGGCGGCGGCGAGCGCGGCTTCGGCGGCGCTGGCGGCCTCGGTGGCCTGTTTCGCCGCCTCTTCGGCGCGGGCATGGTCGGCGCGGGCGCGCTCGAGCGCGGCGCGGGCCGATTCCATCTCGGCGCGCGCGCTCCGGGCGGCGGCCTCGGCGCGCTCCAGCGTCTTGCGGCTGTCTTCGAGCAGGCGGCGGGCCGATTGGTGGCGGGCGGCGAGGCGGGCCACGTCTTCGGTCAGCTGCGCGAGCGCCTCTTCGCGCTCGCTGAGCACGCGGGCGGCCTCATGGGCGGCCTCGGCGGCCTCGGCGAGGCGCTCGTCAAAGCCCTCGCTCGCCTTCGCCAGCTCGCGCGCCTCCCATTCCAGCCGCTCGATGGTCTCGCCGGCGTCGCGGTTGAGCCCGGTTTCGCGCTCGATATCGGCCCCAAGCTGGCTGATGCGGGCCTTCAGGGTCTCGATCCGCTCTTCGGCCTGGGCTTCCTGATCGGCAAGGCGGTCGCGGCTCACCAGCAGGCGCTGGAGCACCGCGGCGGCGATGGCCTCTTCCTCGCGCAGGGGGGGCAGGGCGTCTTCGGCGGACTCTCGGGCGCGGGCGGCGGCGCGGGCGGCCGCTTCGGCGGCGGCGGCGGCGCGGGTGCGTTCGGTGAGGTCGGCTTCGGCGCTTGCGCGGGCCTCGTCGGCCTCTTTCCAGCGGCGGTAGAGCAGCAGGCCCTCGGACTTGCGCAGCTCTTCGCCGATCGCCCGATAGCGCGCCGCCTGGCGGGCCTGGCGGGCAAGCTGGGCGAGCTGGCCGGCAAGCTGGTCGATCACGTCTTCGACGCGGGCGAGGTTGGCCTCGGTGCCCTTGAGCTTGAGTTCGGCCTCGTGGCGGCGCTGGTAGAGGCCGGAAATGCCCGCGGCCTCTTCCAGCACCCGGCGGCGCGCCTTGGGCCGGGCATTGATCAGCTCGGCGATCTGGCCCTGGCGCACCAGCGCCGGGGAGTGGGCGCCGGTGGAGGCATCGGCAAACAGCATCTGCACGTCGCGCGCGCGCACGTCCTTGCCGTTGACCTTGTAGGCCGAGCCCGCGTCGCGGGTGATGCGGCGCACGATCTCGAGGCTGTCGCTGTCGTTGAAGCCCGCCGGCGCGAGGCGGTCGGAATTGTCGATCAGCACCGAGACCTCGGCGAAATTGCGCGCGGGCCGGGTGGCGGCGCCGGCAAAGATCACGTCTTCCATGCCGCCGCCGCGCATCGCCTTGGGGCGGTTCTCGCCCATCACCCAGCGCAGCGCCTCCAGGAGGTTCGACTTGCCGCAGCCATTGGGCCCGACCACGCCGGTAAGCCCGTCGGCGATCACCAGATCGGTCGGATCGACGAAGCTCTTGAAGCCGTTCAGCCTGAGTTTGGAAAACCGCACGGGGGCCCTTCGGATGATTCTCACAGAGGTCCGATTCTCTGAAAGCCGGGGCGCGGAGTCAACGGCGAACGCCGAAATATGGGCGGAAATGGCGGCTTGTCCACAAGATGTTGGTTGACAGCTGTCAACAATGTCGCAGCTTTTGCAGGGGAGTCGCTTCTGGTCTTGACCCGCCGGAGGGATTTGCGCCAGATGGGGGCGCATGGTTCCCCGATCCGAGGTGCAAAGCACCCGGGGAGAATAGGGAATGCGGGCAGGGCGACCCAATCCGGGGCCCGAAGCCGCAGCCGCCCCCGCGACTGTACGCGGCGAGCGCCTGCCGGATGCCACTGGGGCCAGACCCCGGGAAGGCGGCAGGCGCGCCAGAGCCGCAAGCCAGGAGACCTGCCATGCGTCTGTTCACCCACCCGGCGGGGAGCCGGGCAAAGGAGAAGATGCCATGACGACCACGACCCTTGCGCGCGAGAATACCCGCGAAAACACCACCAGCGTGAGCCTTTTCGGAGTCGCCGGCGCGATCCTGACCGCGCTGGTGCTGCTCTATTTCTCGGGCTTTGCCGAAGCGGCGAAATACCACGATTCGGCCCATGACACCCGCCACACGCTGGCCTTTCCCTGCCACTGACGCTTTCGCCGTTGCCAATTGATGCAGGCGCGCGGCCGGCCTTCCGGCCGCCGGCGCCCGTGCTGCATGGAAAGGATACCCGATGACCATGAGAATTTTCGCCAACGGCCTGTTTGCCGGGATCATCGCCGGCATATTGGTGGTGCTGCTGCAATACCTGCTGACCGAGCCGCTGATCCTCGAGGCCGAAGAATATGAGAGCGGCGCCAAGGTGCATTTCGCCGGGCTCGCCGAGCCGGGGGTGATGCACGACCACGGCGCCAATGCCGCCGCCGATGCCCCCGCCGCGCCCGAGGAAGGCGAAGAGAGCGTCGCCGCCCGCTTCAGCCTCGCCTTTGCCGCCGATTTCGTCGTCTATGTGGCCTGGGGGCTGATCCTCTCGGCGCTGATCTCGGTGGCGGTGGCGAAAGGGCACAAGATAAGCCTGCAAACCGGCCTGCTCTGGGGGCTCGCGGGCTTCGTCGCGGTGCATATCGCCCCGGGGGTGGGGCTGGCGCCGGAGCTTCCGGGCATCCCGGCGGCCGACCTGAACGCGCGCCAGCTCTGGTGGATCGGCACGGTGCTGGCGGCGGCGGCGGCGATGGGGCTGTTTGCCTTTGCGCAGAACCCGGTCGGCATCGCCGTCGGCATCGCGCTCCTGGTGATCCCGCATGTGATCGGCGCGCCGCATCTCGCGCAGCTTGCCGGCCTTGCGCCGCCCTCGCTCGCGGGCGAATATGTGGCCCGCTCCTACGCAGTGGCCATGGCCGGATGGTCGCTGCTGGGCCTTGCCACGGGCTGGCTCTGGAGCCGCCCCGCCGATCCGGCCCCCGTGCCGGTGCCGGTGGAAGACCGCTAGATACCGAACCGCCGGCCAGAGCGGGCGGGATGCCCCGCCCGCAGGCCGCGCCAGGGCTGCCGGCCCCGCCCGCAGGAAGCCCGCGAGAACAGCGAGAACAGGAAGATGACGAACCGCATGTGAAGAGGAGAAAACCCATGCATATCGAACCCGGCGTCGTTGACGGCGCGAAGATCCTGCTTTCCTACGCAACCGGCGCCGCCGCCGGCGGATATGCGCTGAAACTGGCGGCCGACAATCTGCGCGCGCGCGGGCCTGTCTCGCTTGCCCTGCGCAGCGCCCTCGCCACCGGGGCGGTGTTTTCCTTCTTCGAGGTGCTGCCGCATTTCCCGGTCGGGGTGAGCGAGGTGCATTTCATCCTCGGCTCGACCCTGTTCCTGATCCTGGGCGCGGCGCCGGCGGCGATCGGCCTGGCGCTGGGCCTGCTGATCCAGGGCCTGTTCTTCGCCCCCCTCGACCTGCCGCAATACGCGATCAATGTCACCACCCTGCTGGTGCCGCTGTTTGCCCTGCAGGCGCTGGCGCGGCGCGTCATCGCCCCCGGCACGCCCTATGTCGATCTGAAATACTCCCAGGCCCTGGCGCTTTCCGTCTCCTACCAGGGCGGGGTGGTGGCCTGGGTCGCCTTCTGGGCCTTCTACGGTCAGGGGCTGGAGGCCTGGCAGGGGGTCGCGGCCTTTGGCGGGGCTTACATGCTGGTCGTGGTGGTCGAGCCGCTGGCCGATCTCGCCGTGCTTGCGGCGGCCAAGACCCTGCGCGGCCTCGCCGGCTCCGGTCTCGTCACCCGCCGCCTGTTCGCCGCGGCCTGAGCATTCGCCATACGCGCCGGGGCTCGCCCCCGGCGCCCCATTTCGAGGAACGCCATGCCTGCCAGGATCCCCGCCACCATCGTCACCGGCTTTCTCGGCGCCGGCAAGACAACCCTCATCCGCCACCTGCTAGACAATGCCGGCGGGCGGCGCATCGCGCTGATCATCAACGAGTTCGGCGACCTTGGCGTGGATGGCGACATCCTGCGCGGCTGCGGCGACGAGACCTGCGGCGAGGAGGATATCGTCGAGCTTGCCAATGGCTGCATCTGCTGCACGGTGGCCGAGGATTTCATCCCCACCATGCTGGCGCTGATCGGCCGCGAAAGCCCGCCCGATCATATCGTGATCGAGACTTCCGGCCTCGCCCTGCCGCAACCGCTGGTGCGCGCCTTCGGCTGGCCCGAGATCTCGACCCGCGTCACCGTTGACGGGGTGGTGGCGGTGGTCGATGGCCCGGCGGTGGCCGCAGGGCAGTTCGCCGCCAACCTGGCCGCGGTCGATGCCCAGCGCCGCGCCGACGACGGGCTCGACCACGAAACGCCCCTCTCGGAGCTTTTCGCCGACCAGATGGGTTCGGCCGACATGGTGGTGGTGAACAAGGCCGACCTGATGGGCGAGGCCGCCGCCGAGGCGCTCGTCACCCGCCTCAGGGGCGAGGTGCGCGAGGGCGTCCGCGTGGTGCGCGCCGCGCACGGGGCGCTGCCCGTCGAGGTGCTGCTCGGCATGGGCGCGGCGGCCGAGGACGACATGGACGCCCGCCACGAACTCCACCACCACCACCATGACGGAGACGACGACCACCACCACGACCACGACGATTTCGAGAGCTTCGTCATCGAGCGCGGCGAGGTCGCCGACGCGGCCGCCTTTGCCGCGCAGGTCGCCGACACGATCCGCGCCCACGGCATCCTGCGCCTCAAGGGCTTTGTCGCGGTCGAGGGCAAGCCCATGCGGCTCACCCTGCAGGCGGTCGGCCCGCGCGTCGATACCTGTTACGACCAACCCTTCGGAGCCGCCCCCCGCCGCACCCGGCTGGTGGTGATCGGCGAGGCGGGGCTTGACCGCGAAGCCATCATGCGCGCGC
>JALWTH010000100.1 GCA_027082975.1 Paracoccaceae bacterium
GCCCTTGCCCCCGGCCCGCCGCCCCGGCATAAGGAAGCAAACCGCCCAGGGGAGCCACCATGATCGGACGCCTCAACCACGTCGCCATCGCCGTGCCCGACCTCGCCGCCGCCGCCGCGCTTTACCGCGACACGCTGGGCGCCGATGTGGGCGCGCCGCAGGACGAGCCCGAACACGGGGTGACGGTGGTGTTCATCACCCTGCCCAACACCAAGATCGAGCTCCTGCATCCGCTGGGCGAAAACAGCCCCATCGCCGGCTTTCTGGAAAAGAACCCCGCGGGCGGCATCCACCATATCTGCTACGAGGTCGAAGACATCCGCGCCGCCCGTGACCGCCTGCTGGAGAAAGGCGCGCGGGTGCTGGGCTCGGGCCAGCCGAAGATCGGCGCCCATGGCAAGCCGGTGCTGTTTCTGCACCCCAGGGATTTCACCGGCACGCTGATCGAGCTGGAGCAGGCCTGATGTCCGGGCCGACCATGATCATCCTGTTCGTCATCACCTGGTTTCTGGTGATGTTCGTGGTCCTGCCGATCCGCCTGCGCACCCAGGGCGAGGAGGGCGATATCGTCGAGGGCACCCATGCGGGCGCGCCGGCCGATTTCCGCCTCGGGCGCACCATGTTGATCGTCACCCTGATCACGCTGGTGGTCTGGGGGCTCGAGATCTGGGCGGTCCGCGCGGGGCTTGTCACCGAACGGGGGATCGAGTGGCAGAGGATCCTGGGCCGCCAGTAGCCTCCAGCCGGTGAAACAGGTGGGTATAGGCCGCAACCCCCACCAGCGGCACTGCGAGGTTCACCCAGGGCAGGTTCAGCGCCACGGCCAGAACCGCGCCCAGCGCCCAGAGCAGCGGCAGGTGCTGGCGGGTGCGCCGGCGCGCCTCGGCCTCGCCGAGCCGGCGCAGGGCCACGGTCTCGTAATATTCGCGCCCGATCAGATAGCCATTGGCGGCGACAAAGACCAGGGGCGCCAGAAAGCCCGCGAAGAGCGAGGCAATCAGCGCGCCCAGGCTCACCGCCAGCATCAGCAGGAAGAACCACAGCGCCTGACCAAGCACCCGGAGCCACGGGCGCCGGCGCACCGGCGCGAGCGCCGGGTAATGGCGCGCCTCCACCGCCTCCACCACGCTTTCCAGAAACAGCCCCATCACCGCAATCGCCAGCGGCGCCATCACATAGGTCCAGAAGACCCAGGCGGTCTTCGAGACCAGCCCCTGGGTGAACACGCCGAGAAAGCTCACCTCCCCGAGCCACGGCAGCGAAAGGCTTGCCGGGGTGAGAAGCTCCACCAGCCAGGCAATGGCGGCAAACAGCGCCAGAAACGGCCCCGTCACCACCAGCGTCACCGCGAGCGCCCCGGCAAGCAGCTTGAGAAAGGCGGCGCTGGGCAACTGGCGCAGCGCGTCCCCGAGCGCGCCGCCGATCAGCGCGAGGCCGCTCATGCGCCGACCCAGCTGACCTTGGCCGCCATGTCCGGGCGCGGACGCTCCGGCGGCTGCCGGGTCTCGGTGCCGATCACCATGAAGGCGGCGATGCTCTCTCCCGGCGCCAGCCCCAGGCCCCGCTCGACGAATTCCCGGTCATGGGCCGGCCAGCCGGTGAGCCAGTTCGCCCCCCAGCCCGCGGCAAGGGCGGCATTGAGCAGGCTCAGCGCCGCCGCCCCGGCCGATAGGACCTGCTCCACCTCCGGCACCTTCTCGCTGGCCACCGGCGCGCTGACCACCGCCACCATCAGCGGCGCGGCACGAAACTGGCCCACCCCCTTGGCCGCCTTGTCCGCATCCATCCCCAGCGCGGCGGCGCGCGCCTCGGCCAGAGCGGCCAGCCGCGCTGGGGATGGA
>JALWTH010000101.1 GCA_027082975.1 Paracoccaceae bacterium
ACGCCTTGAATTCGCCAAACTGCTTGGTGATCGCCGCCGTCAGCGTCGTCTTGCCGTGGTCAACGTGACCAATCGTGCCGATGTTAACGTGCGGTTTGGAACGGTCAAACTTTTCCTTAGCCATGGTTGCGCGCCTTTGTCATGGGGGCTCGCCGCGAGCCCGTTGCATTACGCGCGCTCGTTACAGGCCTTGGCGGCGAAAATCAAGCGCCAGGTTCGGCTGTCTCTTCGGATGTCGCCTCGGTCGCCTCCAGCTCCTGCATCACCTGCGAGGCCGGGCGGCCGGCCGAGGTGGTGGCCGGATCCATCAGCGAGGCATCGCCGAACCATTCGGGGTGCTCCAGCAGCCATTCCTGGATCTTCAGCGCCGCGTTGCGCGAGAGGTTCAGCATCTGCTCTTCCTTGCTCTGGGTCAGCCCCGAGCCGACCGCCGTCTTGCCCGAAAGGCGCTCGAAGACGGTGATCGCTTCCGGTTCCTCGTTGAGCTTGGCCTGTTTCTCGTCGTCCCAGACGGTGACCGAGATCACCAGCGCCGATTTCGGCGCCGCCACCACCGGGATGCCGGGCTGGGCCAGCACATAGCCCTCGACCTTGACCGCGATGTGGAAATACTTGTCGCCGTCATAGCGGCCGAAGCGCTCCTTGATGGCGCGCTCCATTGCCGCCTTCCACTCCTCGTCGCTGGCCTCGCGCGAGAACGGCCCCTTTTCCGGCTCGTTGACCACCACCACCGTATGGCCCAGCAGAAAGCGGCCCATGGGCGGGGGGAGCTCTTCGAGGTCCTTGAAGGCGGGATCGGCACAGGCGGCGAGCCCCAGCAGAAGCGCGATTGCGGCAAGGAAACGAGTCATCTGGATACCCCCGGTTTCTCCCTGCTTAGCGCAGAGGCGGCGGGGACGCAAACGGCTCAGCCGCCGGGTTTCGAGCCCGCGCCCAGCAGCTTGCGCACCGCTTCCGGCAGGAGCCCGCCGGACCCGGCGCCGCAAATGCCGCTGAGCGCCTGCCATTGCCGCGCGCCCAGCACCGGCTCGGTCTCGCTCACCCCATCGGCGGCGGCCTCGCTGGCGGCAATCCGCGCGGCAAGGGTCGGGTGCGAGGCGAAATGGGCGACGAAGCCGCTGGTATCGCCGTATTCCTCGCGCAGGCGCACGAACATCGTGCCCAGCGCCGCCGGCGACAGGCCGGCCTGTTTCAGCAGCGCATGGGCATATTCGTCGGCGCGCGCCTCGGCGGCCTGGCTGTATTGGGCGTTGATCAGCGAATTGGCGAGAAACAGCACCACCGAGCCGCCGGCGAAATCGCCGAACAGCAGGCCCAGCACGCCGATCGAGCCCGCCGTGCGCAGGGCGTCGCGGGTCGGGTCGCGGTGCACCGCGTGGCCGATCTCGTGGGCCAGCACCGCGGCCACCTCGTCGGGGCTCTCGGCGGCCTCGATCAGGCCTCGAAACAGGATGATGCGCCCGCCCGGGAGCGTGAAGGCATTGAGCAGCTCGTGGTCGAGCACGCTGAGGCGGACCGGGTAGGGCAGGCTGTCCACCTCTGGCGCGAGGCGCGCCAGCATGGCGTCGAGCGCGACGCGCCCCGCCTCTGCCTCGCAGACGCGCACCGGGGCAAGGCCGGTATCGTCCAGCACCCCGCGGATCTGCTCGAAGGTGGCATCGCCCAGCGCCCGCTCGCCTTCGGGCGGCAGGATGCGGGCCAGCTGGTCGGCCATCAGCGGCACCAGCACGAAGATGATCAGCGCCACCGAAGCCAGCGCCGCGCCGCCCCATTTCAGCAGCCGGCGGCGCGGCGCTGGCTTCGGTGGCGCTGATCATCTTCGTGC
>JALWTH010000102.1 GCA_027082975.1 Paracoccaceae bacterium
GGTGATCAAGGAGCGGCGCGACGCGGCGCTGGCGGCGCTCGCGGGCTCGATCCCCTATGCGGGCTTTCTCGGCATCCGCTTCGAGCGGCGGGGCGACGAGCTCACCGCGCTTCTGCCCTATGACGAAAAGCTGATCGGCAACCCGGTCCTGCCGGCGCTGCATGGCGGGGCCACGGCGGCGTTTCTCGAGGTGACGGCAATCGTCGGCCTCGCCTGGGCGCATCTGTGGGAGGAGATCGAGAGCGGGCGCATCGACGCGCGCGCCCTCGGCCCCGAGACCCTGCCGGCCCTGCCCAGGACCATCGACTTCACCGTCGATTACCTGCGCTCGGGGCTTCCGCGCGACGCTTATGCGCGCGCCACCATCACCCGTTCGGGGCGGCGCTATGCCAGCGTGCGGGTCGAGGCCTGGCAGGACAACCGCGCCCGCCCCCATGCCCAGGCGGTGGGCCATTTCCTGATGCCGGCGCGCGAGGGGCGCGAATCCCCGTGATGTTCGAATAGTGCAAGGATATGGCCCGCCTGACCCATAAAAGGGTTGTCAATATCGCAATCCCGATAGTCCTGTCCAACGCCACCGTGCCGATCCTGGGCGCGGTGGATACCGGCGTGGTGGGCCAGCTGGGCGCGGCGGCGCCGATCGGCGCGGTGGGGATCGGGGCGGTGATCCTCTCGGTGCTCTACTGGTTCTTCGGCTTTCTGCGCATGGGCACGACCGGGCTCACGAGCCAGGCGCTGGGGGCGGGCGACGGGCGCGAGGTCACCGCCCTCTTGATGCGCGCGTTGCTGATCGGCGGAGCCGCAGGCGCGCTGCTGATCGCCGCCCAAAGCCTGCTCTTTGCCGGCGCCTTCCTGCTCTCGCCCGCCAGCCCCGAGGTCGAGGCCATGGCGCGCGCCTATATGCGCATCCGCATCTGGTCGGCGCCCGCGGCGATTGCCCTTTACGGCATCACCGGCTGGCTGATCGCCCAGGAGCGCAGCCGCGCGGTGATGGCGCTGCAGATCTGGATGAACGGGCTCAACATCCTGCTCGACCTGTGGTTCGTGCTCGGGCTCGGCCGGGGCGTGGAGGGGGTGGCGCTGGCCACCTTCCTCTCCGAATGGAGCGGGCTGGCGCTGGGGCTTGCCCTGTGCCGCGCGGCCTTTGCCGGGCGGGGCTGGCGCGACCGGGCGCGCATCTTCGAGCGCGCGCGCCTCGTGCACATGGCGCTCATCAACCGCGATATCCTGCTGCGCTCGCTGATGCTGCAGGCGATCTTCACCTCGTTCCTGTTTCTCGGCGCGGGCTTTGGCGATGTGCGGCTGGCGGCCAACCAGGTGCTGCTGCAATTCCTCGAAATCACCGCCTACGCGCTGGACGGCTTCGCCTTTGCCGCCGAAGCGCTGGTGGGCTAGGCGCTGGGGGCGGGCGACCGGGCCGGCCTGCGCCGGGCGGTGCTGCTGTCCTCGGGCTGGGGGCTGGCGGTCTGCGTGGCAATGGCGGTGGGATTCGCGCTCGGTGGCGGCGCGCTGATCGATCTGATGACCACCGCGCCGGAGGTGCGCGCCGAGGCGCGGGCCTACCTGCCGTGGATGGTCGCCGCGCCGATCCTCGGCACTCCCGCCTGGATGCTCGACGGGGTGTTCATCGGCGCCACCCGCAGCCGCGACATGCGCGACATGATGGCGCTTTCGGCGCTGATCTATCTCGGCGCGCTGCTGGCGCTGGTGCCGCTGGCGGGCAATCACGGGCTGTGGGCGGCGCTGCTGGTCTCGTTCGTCGCCCGCGGCGTGACGCTGGCCCTGCGCTACCCGGCCCTGGAGCGCGCCGCCGGGTGAGGGGCGGGGCGATTTTTCCGCGAAAAATCGGCGCGGCCTCAGACCAGCTCCAGCACCTGCTCCGGCGGACGGCCCAGCCGGGCATCGCCGCCGCGAATCGCAATCGGCCGCTCGATCAGCCGCGGATGCGCGGCCATGGCGCGGATCAGCGCTTCGCCCTCTGCATCGCGCTTCAGGCCAAGCTCGCGAAACAGCTTCTCCTTGGTGCGCACGATCCCGATCGGCTCAACGCCCAGCATCCCGAGCACCGCGCGGATCTCCTCCTCGCTCGGCGCGTCCTCCAGATATTTGCGGATCGTCACTTCGGCCCCGGCCTCCTCCAGCATCTTCAGCGCCTTGCGCGAGGTCGAGCAGCGGGGGTTGTGCCACAGGGTGATGGTCATGCGTATTCCTCCGTTCCGGTTCCAACGGCATCGGCGACGGTGGCAAAGCCGTCGCGTGCCAGCAAGTCATCGAGCCCGCGGGCGATCTCGCCCACCAGCGACAGCCCCCCATATACCAGAGCGGTATAAAGCTGAATGGCCGAGGCGCCGGCGCGGATCTTGGCATAGGCCTCGGCCGCGCTCCCCACGCCACCGACGCCGATCAGCGGCAGCCTGCCGCCGGTCAGCCGCGCAAGCCGGGCCAGCACGCGGGTGGACTTTTCGAACAATGGCGCGCCGGAAAGCCCGCCTTTTTCGCGAGAATTTGCACTTTTCAAACCTTCGCGCGCC
This sequence comes from Paracoccaceae bacterium, assembly GCA_027082975.1. GTDB lineage: Bacteria > Pseudomonadota > Alphaproteobacteria > Rhodobacterales > Rhodobacteraceae > JAAEUB01. The sequence goes on from JALWTH010000102.1 coordinate 2,532, forward strand.
AAGGTGGTATTGGTGGCGATCACCGCATCGGCCGCGGATTCGACCAGCACCGCCGCCATTTCGGCAAGCGCGCCCGCCTCCAGATCCGGCGCGATCTTGACGAAAAGCGGGATCCGCCGGGCCAGAGCGTCGCGCATCTCCGCCACCCGCCCGATCAGCCCGGCCAGCGCCTCGGGCCCCTGCAGGTCGCGCAGGCCGGCGGTGTTGGGCGACGAGACATTGATGGTGGCGAAATCCACATGCGGCCCGCAGGCCTCGAGCACCCGCACATAATCGCGCGCGCGATCGGCGCTGTCCTTGTTGGCGCCCAGGTTGAGCCCCACCGGCACCGCACCGCGCGGGCGGCGCTGAAGGCGCCTGCGCGCCGCCTCCATGCCGGCATTGTTGAAGCCGAAACGGTTGATCACCGCGCGATCCTCTCGCAGGCGGAAAAGGCGCGGGCGGGGGTTGCCGGGCTGCGCGCGCGGGGTCACCGCGCCGCATTCGACAAAGCCGAAGCCCGCCCGCACCAGCGCCGCCGCCGCCACGCAATCCTTGTCATAGCCCGCCGCCAGCCCCAGCGGGTTGGGCAGGGAGAGCCCGCAAAGCTCGGTGGCAAGGCGCGGCGAAGTCACCGGGCCGGGCAGGGGCACGAGCCCGCCCCTCAGCGCTACCAGCGAAAGCGCGTGCGCGCGCTCGGGCTCCAGCCGGTGCAGCAGGCCAAGGCCGATGCGCTCGACCGGATTCATGCCAGCTCATCCGGGAAGACATGCGCCCCGCCCACCAGCGGCAGCGGGCGCGCCCAGACCACCGCCGCGCGCGGCAGCGGCGCGTAGAGATGGGGGAAATCGGCGCCCCCGCGCGACTTCTCCCAGGTGACCGGCACCGGCAGGCGCGCGGTCTCCACCGCCGCCAGCACCAGCCCCTCCTCCCCGGCAAAATGACGCCGGGCAGTCTCGGCCACCTGCGCGGCGGTGGAGAAATGGATGAAGCCGTCGGCCAGATCGACCGGCGCGCCGAGGCTCTCGCCTGCCGCCTCAAGCGCGGCCCATTCCGGGGCGCGGAAAATCTTGTAGATCAGCATGGCCGCCTCATGCCCGCTCGCGCGCCCCCGGTCAAGCCTGGGGCGCGGGCTGGCTGATGTTGCGATCTCGCCGGCGGTTGCGTGCCGGAAGAAGAAGAAAGGGTGAGCGGCGCCGCTCGGAGCGCAAATGCTCATCTTCGAGGTGCGGGGCCTTTCGGCCCGGCCGCGTGACATGCCTGCACCCTGCGCTGCAGGGCCTCGCAAGAGTCTTTGCTTGGTACCGGGACCAACCCTCCCGCCAAAAGGTTAACACCGCGCAAACCCACCGCCCGCCCCTTCTTCTGTTCGAAAATATCCCGGGGGCGTGGGGGCAGCGCCCCCACATGGAGTCCACATGGAACCCACATGCGCCAATGGCCGGAAAATTCGCCCGCCCGCCGCCTCCACGCTTTGACTCTCCGTGCAAAAACGGCAAACATCACCGGATCACAAACAGAGAGGATTTTCCATGAAAAAGACTGCCCGTCTCCTTGCCGCAACGCTCCTCGGCACCAGCATGCTGGCCGGCGGCGCCCTGCCGCTCAGCGCCGAGGAAATGCAGAAGATCGACCTGACCATTCTCGGGGTCGGCGACATCTACAATTTCGCCGACCACCGCGGTCGCGGGGGCGTCGCCCGCCTCAATGCCGTGGCCCGCGCCGAGCGCGCCGCCCATCCGAACATGCTCTACGTCTTTGACGGCGACATGCTCTCGCCCTCGATCCTTTCGGGCTTCGACCACGGCCAGAACATGATCGACCTCACCAATATCGTGCCCTTCGACATCGCCGTGCCGGGCAACCACGAATTCGACTTCGGGGTCGAGAATTTCATGGAGAAGATGGCCGCCAGCGCCTATCCTTGGGCGGCGATCAACATCACCAATGGCGACGGCAGCCCGGTCGAGGGGCTGGGCGGCGTGGTCATGCGCGATATCGAGGGGCTCAAGGTCGCCCTGATCCCGGTCGCCCAGGATACCACGCCGGAAGTGACCTCTTCGGGCGATTTGCAGTTCGGCGATACCGTTGACAGCGCCGTGGCGGCGGCCAAACAGGCCAGGGCCGACGGGGCCGAGTTCATCATCGCCGTGGTCCAGACCGACCGGGGCAATGACGCCGAGCTGATCAAGTCCGGCGCCTTTGACGTGATCATCTCCGGCGACGATCACTCCTATGGCACCTATTACGACGGCCGCACCGCCTATGTGGAGACCTCGATTGACGGGAAATTCCTGTCGCCGGTGGATATCTCCATCACCATCAAGACCCGCGACGACGGCCGGCGCAAGATCCGCTGGGTGCCCAGTTTCCGCTTCATCGACACCGCGACGGTGGAGCCGGACCCGGAGACCCAGGCCCAGGTCGATGCCTATCAGGCCAAGCTCGACGAGAGCCTGAACGTCGCCCTTGGCGTCACCGAAGGCCCGCTCGACAGCCGCCGCAACGTGGTGCGCGGCGAGGAGAGCGCCATGGGCAACCTGATCGCCGACGCGTTGCGCTGGGCGACCGGGGCGGATGTGGCGATCGCCAATGGCGGCGGTATCCGCGGCGACCGGGTCTATGAGCCGGGCACCACGCTGACCCGGCGCGATATCCTCACCGAACTGCCCTTCGGCAATGCGACCGTGGTCACCGAACTGCCCGGCAGCCAGATCCTGGCCGCGATCGAGAACGGCGTGAGCCAGGTGGAGCGCGGCTCCGGGCGCTTCCCGCAGGTCTCCGGCATGAGCTATGTCTATGACCCGACCGCCGAGCCGGGCGCGCGGGTGCAGTCGCTGCTGATCGGCGGCGAGCCGGTGGATCCGGACAAGCTCTATACGCTGGCCACCAACAATTACATCCTCGCCGGGGGCGACGGCTATGCGGCCCTTGGCGGCGGCAGGGTGCTGGTGGATGCGGCCAATGGCAACCTGATGGCCAATGACGTGATGAATTACATCGAGGCCATGGGGGGGGTCACTGCCAAGGTGGAAGGCCGGATCAAGGCCGTTGGCGAGTAGCCGCCGGTGAAAAGGGTTTCGCCCCGGCTGGCGCCGGGGCGACCCGCCGGGGGGCGGCCCCGGACCACACTATTGCCGGGGGACGCTGCCCCCCGGACCGCACCATAGCCGGGGGGCGCTGCCCCCCGGACCGCACCATAGCCGGGGGGCGCTGCCCCCCGGACCCCCCGGGATATTTCCGGCAAGAGGAAGGGGTATCAGGCTGCCGGGCTGGCGGTTTGGTATGCGGGTAGCCGCGTTTCGTCTTGCTGACGGGGGAACGGGCTGGGGCAGGGCATGGAGAAATATGCTGGGAATCATCTGGCCGCGATATTGGCGCGCACGGCCGGGGAGGCGCCGGAGGCGCTGTTTCTGGAAGATGTGGCAAGCGGGGCGCGGTTGAGCCACGGGGCGCTCTGGCAGGGGGCCGGGCGGATGGCGGCGGCGCTGCTGCGTGCCGGGGTCAAGCCGGGGGATCGGGTGGCGATTCAGGCGCAGAAATCGGTGGCGATGCTGGAGCTTTACCTGGGCGCGCTCTTGGCGGGCGCGGTTTTTCTGCCGCTGAACCCGGCCTATACGCCGGCGGAGGTGGCCTATTTCCTTGGCGATGCGGCGCCGCGGGTGTTTGTTTGTGATCCGGCGCGGCTGGAGGCGCTGGAGCCGGTGGCGCGCGAGGCCGGGGTGGGGGCGCTTTTCACCCTTGGCGCCGACGGGCAGGGCACGCTGGCCGAGGCGGCGGGCGCCGAGGGGGCTGCGGGCGCGGGCTTCGAGGCGGTGGCGCGCGGGGCCGAGGATCTGGCCGCGATCCTTTACACTTCGGGCACCACCGGGCGCTCCAAGGGGGCGATGCTGAGCCACCGGGCGCTGGCGTCCAACTCGCTCGCCTTGCGCGACTATTGGCGCTTCACGGCCGAGGATGTGCTGATCCATGCCTTGCCGATCTATCACACGCATGGGCTGTTCGTGGCCACCAACATCATGCTGATGGCCGGCGGTTCCTGCCTGTTTCTGCCGAAATTCGATGCCGCGGGCATCGTGGAACTGATGCCGCGTGCCAGCGCGCTGATGGGGGTGCCGACCTTTTACACCCGTCTGCTCGCGGAGCCGGGGCTGGGGGCGGCGGCGCGCACCATGCGGCTCTTCGTCTCCGGCTCGGCGCCGCTTCTGGCGCAGACCCATCGGGCGTGGTTTGAGGCCACCGGCCACCGGATCCTCGAGCGCTACGGCATGACCGAGACCAACATGAACACTTCGAACCCCTATGAGGGCGAGCGGCGGCCGGGCACGGTGGGCCTGCCGCTGCCTGGGGTGGAACTGAGGGTCTGCGATGGGGCCGGGCGGGCGCTGCCCCGGGGCGAGATCGGCACGCTCGAGGTGCGTGGCGACAACCTCTTTTCCGGCTATTGGCAGATGCCGGAGAAGACTGCCGAGGAGATGCGGCCGGACGGGTTCTTCATCACCGGCGATCTGGGGTTTGTGGATACGGATGGCTATGTGACCATCGTCGGGCGCGGCAAGGATCTGATCATCTCGGGCGGGCTCAATGTCTATCCGAAAGAGGTGGAAGAGGCGATCGACGCGCTCCCCGGCGTGGTGGAAAGCGCGGTGATCGGCGTGCCCCATGCGGACCTTGGCGAGGGGGTCGTGGCGGTGGTGGTGGCCAGCGAGCCCATGGAGGAGGCGGGCGTGCGCGCGGGGCTCGCCGGGCGGCTTGCGCGCTTCAAGCAGCCGAAGCGGGTGGTGTTCGTGGCGGAATTGCCGCGCAATGCCATGGGCAAGGTGCTAAAGAACGTGCTGCGCGAGGCTTACGGCGATCTGCTCGGGTGAGGGGGGGGCGAATTTTCGCAGAAAATTCGGGCGCGCTCAGAGGCGGTCGCGCAGGATATACCAGCCGAGGGCCGGGTAGAGCAGCAGCCGGCGCGCGCGCCCCAGCGG
>JALWTH010000103.1 GCA_027082975.1 Paracoccaceae bacterium
CCTATATGGCCTGCATGTCGCGCGGGATGGCGCGCGGGGGGACCAGCTTGCCGGGATTGAGGATGCCCTTCGGGTCCAGGCTCGCCTTCAGCGCTGCCATTACCTGCCAGGCGGGGCCGTGCTCGGCTTCCATCAGCCCCTGCTTGCCGATGCCGATGCCGTGCTCGCCGGTGATGGTGCCGCCCATTCTGAGGGCGCGCTCGCTCATGCGCCGGGCAAGCTCCCTTGCTTCGGCCAGTTCGGCCGCGTTTCCGGGCTCGACCAGCAGGATGGCGTGGAAATTGCCGTCGCCCACATGGCCCAGGATCGGCCCCGGGATCGAGGCGGCTTCGATATCGGCGCGGGTTTCGGCCACCGCTTCGGCGAGCCGCGATATCGGCACGCAGATATCGGTCACCAGCGCGGTGGCGCCGGGCCTGAGCGCCAGCACCGCGTAAAAGGCCTTGTGGCGCATGGTCCAGAGCGCGCTGCGCTCCTCCTGCTTCGTGGCGCTTTCGAAGCCCGTGGCGCCGAAATCGCGGGCGATCTCGCCGAAGCGTTCGGCATCCTCGGCCACGGCGCGCTCCGAGCCGTGGAACTCGAGCAGCAGGTGCGGCTTTTCGGCCATTTCCATGCCCGACCAGGCATTGAAGGCGCGCGCGGTGTCGGCGTCTACGAACTCGATCCGCGCCATGGGGATGCCCATCTGGATGGTCTGGGTGACCACGCCCACCGCGTCGTCGATGGTCTCGAAGGCGCAGATCGCCGCCGAGATCGCCTCGGGCTGGCCGGCGAGGCGCAGGGTCAGGCGGGTGATGATGCCCAGCGTCCCTTCGGCGCCCAGAAACAGCGCCGTGAGGTCGTAGCCGGAGGCGGATTTCGGCGCGTGGCTGCCGGTGGCGATCACGCTGCCGTCGGCCAGCACCACCTCAAGCCCCAGCACGTTGTCGCGCATGGTGCCGTAGCGCACCGCGGTGGTGCCCGAAGCGCGGGTCGAGGCCATGCCGCCGAGCGAGGCATTGGCGCCGGGATCGACCGGGAAGAACAGCCCGGTCGCGCGCAGCTCGCGGTTGAGCTCCTCGCGGGTGAGGCCCGGCTCGACATCGGCGGTCATGTCGCCGGGCTCGACCCTGAGCAGGCGGTTCATCCGGCTCATGTCGAGCGTGAGCCCGCCGCGGATGGCGCTGGTCTGCCCTTCGAGCGAGGTGCCGGCGCCGAAGGGGATCACCGGCAGGGCGTGGGCATGGCAGATGCGCATGATTTCAGACACTTCCTGCGTATCCTGCGGCCAGGCGACCGCTTCGGGCGGAGCCGGGGGGAAGTGGGTTTCGCTTTGTCCATGTGCGTCGCGGGCGTGGCGGGAGCGGCTGAAACGCTCGCCCAGCAGCGCCGACAGCGCGGAAAATGCGGCCTCTTTGTCCATTTCGGCAATACCCCCGTGATACCCGATGCAGGTTATGCTAACGCTGCGGGGGGTGAAAGCCCCGACAGGCGGGAAGGGTATGGCACGATCGCTAAAATTGTTTCTATCTGAGCAACAATCCGCCGCCAAACGGTCGATTGCCGCGGCTTTGCGCGTCTTGCGCGCGCGCGGACCCGCGCAGGTGGCGTTCTGGTTCATCGCGCTGGGAATCGGTATCGCCTCGGGCCTCGCCGCGCTGGGATTCCGGCTGGGAATCGGCGCCTTGCAGGCCTTTCTCTACGGGGTGGACGATCCGCGCCACCTGCACAGCCATGCCCAGACGCTCGAATGGTACTGGATCCTGCTGATCCCGGCCATTGGCGGGCTGGTGGTGGGGGTGGTGCTGAACCGTTTTGCCGGCGACGGGCGGGTG
>JALWTH010000104.1 GCA_027082975.1 Paracoccaceae bacterium
AAGCGAGCTCTTCTGGGGCAACGACCGGCTGGAGGATGCGCTGGACTGGGCGCGCGAAACACCGGGCTGAGCGATGTCGTGACAACGCCCCGATGACGAACGACTCATATTCGTGCCGGAGGACGCAGCAAACGTTGAGGTGGCGTTGATGTAAACCGCCAACGCTTATACACGACTGTTTTTGTCGTGTTGTAATGCTTTGATTTTTTGGGGTTTTTTGGTTGCGGGGGCAGGATTTGAACCTGCGACCTTCAGGTTATGAGCCTGACGAGCTACCGGGCTGCTCCACCCCGCGCCAATTGCAGGCTGTGATTATGGTGCTTGGGTGGGAATTTCAACCCTTATTTTGTCAAAGTTTTCATTTTCACAGCCTGTTCGCAGGTTGCTTTTCCGGTGATGTCATGTCTTTTCCCGTTGTGCCGGGCATCATTCAGTGCGTTCGGATTCCGTTCACTCCGATCAATGCTGCTTCATGCTTTTTAACCACCGGGCGGGCGACCCGGAAATTTCCGAAGCCGGCACAGGTCTCCAGTTCTGGGAAAAGTTCAAGGATTTCGGCTCGTTGCGCCTCGCCGACACCATCCATGACGTAATCGCCGGGCTGGAAGCTCTCGCTCCAGCAATCGTCGGCATTGATGATTTCGTGGTGGTCGAACATCAGGTGGACATAAGTCACCTGCCCCACCTGCGCCCGCTCGATCCCGGGCCGGCCCACCAGATGCTTGGCCGCGGCCAGCACCTCGCGTTCGCCGAAAAGCTGCCAGTTTCCGGCATCGGTCATCAGCATCCGGTGATTGGGACTCACCAGCATGTCGCGCGCGGGCATGTCGCCGCCCAGCGCGCCCTTGCGGATCAGCACCGGGGCCAGATACGGCGCGCGGCCGAGCCAGCGGCGATCCACATGGCGCCGGCCGATCCAGCGGATCTCCTGATAGCCGCGGTCGCGGGTGATCACCTTGTCGCCCTCGCGCAGCTCCTCGACCGGGCGCGCGCCCCTGCTGGTGGCGATCAGTGCGCCGGGGGTGAAGCAGGGCACGATCTCCTCGATATTGCTGAAAGTCAGCGAGCCGGTGACATTGCCGCTGGCATCGAGGAAGTCGATGCTGCCGTTTTCGCTGTTGGCCGGGTCGTAATTGACGTGGTAGGCACCAGCGCCGGTCATGTCGATCACGTCGTGATCCACGCCGCTCTCGCCGCCGTCGATCACGTCGCCCGCGGTGACATTGACAAAGGTATCCCGGTCCGCGCCGCCGCTCATCACATCGGCGTCCACGCCGCCGTCCAGCGTATCGTCGCCCTCGCCGCCGGAGAGGGTATCGGCGCCTTCGTTGCCGGAGAGCGAGTCGCTGCCCGCGCCGCCCTGCAGGTCGTCGTCGCCCTCGCCGCCGGTCAGCGTATCGTCGCCCGCCTCGCCAAGCACGGTGTCATCGCCGTCCTGGCCCTGAAGCGTATCGTTGCCGGCGCCGCCGAAGATCTGGTCGTCGCCGGTCCAGCCCTGGACCGTATCATCGCCGTCCCCGGCATGGACCTCGTCATTGCCGAAGCCGGCATTGATGGTGTCATTGCCGCCGCCCGCCTCGATGATGTCATCGTCGCCCACCTCGCCGGGCAGGCGGGCATCGCCATTGTCGATCGCATCGCCATCGGCATCCACATAGCCGAAGCCGATCGTGTCGTCGCCCGCCATGCCGGAGACGATCCCGTCCGGCGCCGGCGGTATCCCCATCGCCTCGAGCGCGGCGGGGTCGGTGACATCGGCGGGCGCGACCCCGATCAGGGTGATGCTCTCGCCGCCGGGGAAGGTCAGCACCGCATTGCCGCTGCCGTCGTCGCTCACCGTCACGTCTTCGGTGGTGACCGGGGTGGTGCCGCCGTCGCGGGTGAGGCCCGAGACGTCCAGCTGGTCGTGGCCGCTCCAGGTGCCGTCGCCATTGTCGGTAGGCGCGGCAAACTGCTCCACCCGCTCCGCGCCGCCCAGATCCTTCATCACCAGCGTATCGGTGCCGGCGCCGAGGATGATATGCTCGATGCCGTTGTAATCGGCGGTATAGGTGCCGTCGGTGAAGATACCCTCGCCCGGATTGACCGCGGTGAGGTCGATGGTCAGGTCATCGGTGACGCCGCTCAGGTCCAGCGTATCGCCCAGGGTCTCGGCCTGATCCTCGCCGGAGATGGAGTCGTTGCCGAAGCCGTTTTCGATGATGAACGTATCGTCGCCATATCCGCCCCAGAGGTAATCGTCGCCCTCGCCCGCGCCGCCGGAATAGATCGTGTCATTGTCCCAGGAGCCGCGCAGGAAGTCATTGCCGGCGCCGCCATGCAGCACGTCGTTGCCGTGGTCGCCGTTTACCCAGTCGTCGCCGTCGCCGCCGTAAAAGGTATCGTTGCCCGAGCCCATCTCGGAGTGATCCGCCCCGGCGCCGCCATAAATGGTGTCATTGCCCTCGTCGCCGTTGATCTCGTCATCGCCGGCATCGCCATAGAGCACGTCATCGCCGAAGCCGCCGGAGATGAAGTCATCGCCCTCGCCGCCATGCACCTCGTCATTGCCCAGCCCGGCAAAGACCGTGTCATTGCCGCCATAGGCCTCGATCACGTCGTCGTCATTGCCCGCCGAATTGTCGCCATGGTCCACCATGTCGCCTTCGGGGTCGCCGGTATAGGTGTCGTCGATCGTGTCGTCCCCGGCGGTGCCCTCCACGATCTCGTCAAGCGGCGGCGGGGAGGCGAAGCTGATGTCGCTGAGCCCGATCATGCCGGTATTGGCCGCGCTCTCGCCATTGTCGAAGGTCACCGACAGGCTGACGATCGGCCCGGCAATGCTGACCGTGACCGAATCCGGCGCGCCCGTGGTCTCGACCCCGCCATTGGCATTGCCATCGGCATCGACCGTATTGCCCGTGGCCGTGTGCAGCCCGTCCAGGTCGGAAAAGCTCACCGCCACCTGCTCGCCGGCGGCATTGAGGGCGACGATCGTCACCCGATCGTCCCAGCTGCCGCCCTGATCCACGTCGAACAATTCGAACGAAAGGTTGCCCACCGGCGCGTCAAAGGTCAGGGTGGTCGTCACCGGATCGGCCAGCCCGCTGACCCAGAGCGCTTCCCTGGAAGGGGATCCGCCGTATTGGACGGTGCCGGTCCTGCCCGCGCTGTTCGTGGTGGTGGAGATATTCACGCCCACCGTATCCGTGCCGGAGCCCAGCGTATAGGAGCCATTGGCGCCGGCTCCCGACCAATCCAGCAGATAATTCGCCATGATATACCCTTGTACCCTTTCGCAGCCCTGCATTTTCGGATGCAATGCAGAATCCGGCCGCCCACCCCGGAAGCATTGGCACAGTATATGGAAAAATCGGGTTAGAATAAGGCCGCCAAATGGAAACAAATTGATATTAAATCGAAATCAACCCTGCCCCGCAATCCAGTCGCGAAAGGCCGCCAGCGGCGGAAAGGCGGCCCCGGATCGGGGCCAGACCAGCCAGTAGGCGCCGATCCGGGCCGGGCGGGCGCCGGGCGGGCCGAGCAGCCTTCCGGCCTTGAGGTCGCCCGCCACCATCCAGCCCGGCAGCAGCGCCGCGCCGAGCCCTGCCAGCGCCGCCTGCTGCATGGTGGCAAACTGGTCGAATACCATCCCCGCGCGTGCCTCTCCCGCAAGCCCGTGCAGGTCGAACCACTGCCGCCACGCCCTGCGCCGGCTCTCCAGGTGCAGGAGCGGCAGGCGGGCGATATCCGCGATTTCGACCGCGCCGCCCCCCGCGAGCGAAGGCGCCAGCACCGGCAGCAGGTCTTCCTCCGCCAGCTTCAGCGCCCCGGTATCCGGCCAGTTGTCCCGGCCGAAATGGATCGCCGCGTGCAGCGGCTGGGTGGCAAAGTCGAACGGCCGCGTGCGGGTGGTGAGATTCAGCGTCACGCCCGGATGGGCGGCGAAAAAGCCCGGCAGGCGCGGCGCCAGCCAGTGGGTGCCGAAGGCCGGCAGGATGGCAAGCTCCAGCGTGCCGCCGCGCGAATCGGTGCTGGCGCGGATCGTGGCCGAGCGGATCCGGCGGATCGCCGGGCGGATCTCCTCCGCATAGGCCCGCCCGGCCTCGCTCAGCACCAGGCGCTTCTTGCGGCGCAGGAACAGCGCCACGCCCAGATGCGCCTCGAGCTTCTGCACCTGCCGGCTGACCGCGCTCTGGGTCAGGGCCAGTTCTGCCGCCGCCTCGGTGACCGAGCCCAGCCGCGCCACCGCCTCGAAGGCGGTGAGCCACGGGAGCGGAGGGAGGAAGCGGCGTGATTGCATATCATTCCATTTCGGCATGTTTCCATGCAAGTATATCGGTTGATGCGCGGCAATACAGGGGCATAATGGAATAATCCCCGATCATGTTTGCAGAAAGGGAATGACCATGCCCCTGAAGCCCAAAGACGCCCCCGATCTCGGCCGCCTCGACTGGCAAGACCCCCTGCGGCTGGAAGGCCAACTCAGCGAAGAGGAACGGATGCTGCGCGACGGCGCCCGCGCCTTTGCCGAGGACAAGCTGGCGCCCCGCGTGATCGAGGCCTATGCCAACGAGACCGCCGCGCCGGAGCTTTTTCGCGAGATGGGCGCGGCGGGGCTTCTGGGCGTCACCGTGGGCGAGGAATATGGCGGGATCGGCGCTTCCTATGTGAGCTACGGGCTGATCGCGCGCGAGATCGAGCGCATCGACAGCGGCTATCGCTCGATGATGAGCGTGCAGTCGAGCCTGGTGATCTACCCGATCTACGCCTATGGCTCCGAGGCGCAGCGGCAGAAATATCTGCCGGGCCTCATTTCCGGCGAGCTCATCGGCTGCTTCGGCCTGACCGAGCCCGATGCGGGCTCGGACCCCGCCAGCATGAAGACCCGCGCCGAAAAGACCGCCAGCGGCTACCGCCTCACCGGCACCAAGATGTGGATTTCCAATTCGCCCTTTGCCGATGTGTTCGTGGTCTGGGCCAAATCCGAGGCCCATGGCGGCAAGATCCGCGGCTTCGTGCTGGAAAAGGGCATGAAGGGGCTGAGCGCGCCCAAGATCAGGGGCAAGCAGAGCCTGCGCACCTCGACCACCGGCGAGATCGTCATGGATGGGGTCGAGCTGGGCGAAGAGGCGCTGCTGCCCGGTGTCGAAGGGCTGAAGGGGCCGTTTGGCTGCCTCAACCGCGCCCGCTACGGCATCGCCTGGGGGGTGATGGGCGCGGCCGAATTCTGCTGGCATGCGGCGCGCCAATACGGGCTCGACCGCAAGCAGTTCGGCAGGCCCCTGGCGCAGACCCAGCTATACCAGAAGAAGCTCGCCGACATGATGACCGAGATCGCCCTTGGCCTGCAGGCGGTGCTGCGGGTGGGCCGGCTGATGGACGAGGCCAACGCCGCGCCCGAGATGATCAGCCTGATCAAGCGCAACAATTGCGGCAAGGCGCTCGACATCGCCCGCATGAGCCGCGACATGCACGGGGGCAACGGGATCAGCGAGGAATTCCAGGTGATCCGCCACATGATGAATCTGGAAACGGTCAATACCTACGAGGGCACCCATGACGTGCACGCGCTGATCCTCGGGCGGGCGCAGACCGGGCTACAGGCGTTTTTCTGAAATCGGTTTGGGCCAAAACGTGATTTCACCCACGTTTTCAAACCGTTGGATTTTCACTTTTCCGGAAAACCGGAAAACCGGTTTTCCGGAAAAGTAGGCTCAGGACCCATCAATCCCACGTTCACAGTCCGGCAGGGCTTTGTGCAGTGCTATGGCTGTTCGGCGCGCATCCATGCTTCGAGTGCCGCCACCTGCGCCGCGCTCAGGCTGAGGCCGAGCCTGGAGCGGCGCCACAGCACATCCTCGGCGCTGCGGGCGAATTCGCGCTCGACCATCCAGCGCACTTCGCGCGCGCTGAGCCCGGCGCCGAAATCGCGGCCGAGCTCTTCGCGGCTTTGCGCGCCGGCAAGCATCCGCGCCGCATCGGTGCCATAGGCGGCGATCAGGCGCGCGGCGTCGCTTTCGCTCAGGAAAGGATACGCCGCGCGCAATTCGCGCTCGAGCCGTGCCGCGCCATCCACCGGGAAATCGCCCCCCGGCAGGGGCGCGCCGGCGGTCCAGGGGGCAGTGCCGGGGGCGAGCTTTTCCAGCGCCTTTTCGGCCAGCACCCGGTATGTGGTGATCTTGCCGCCAAAGACATGCAGCACCGGCGCGCCGGCGCTTTCATCAAGCGCCAGGTGATAGTCGCGCGTCTCGGCGGTGGCGCTGCCCTCGCCGGTGCTGAACAGCGGCCGCACCCCGCTGAAGCTCGCCACGATCTGCGCGCGACCGAGCGGCTTGCGCAGGTAGCGGGCGGTGAAGGCAAGCAGGTAGTCGATCTCTTCATCGGTGATGCGCGCGGGCTCGTCGGGGCTCTGCTTCGCGGTCTCGGTGGTGCCGATCAGGGTGAAATCGCGCTGGTAGGGGATGACGAAAACCAGCCGCCCATCCGGCCCCTGCAGGTAATAGGCACGGTCATGGTCATAGAGGCGCGGCACGATGATATGGCTGCCCTGCACGAGGCGGATATGGGCCGGCGACTGGCCGCCGATCACGCCTGTCAGCACCTTTTCCACCCAGGGGCCGGCGGCATTGACCAGCTTGCGGGCGCGAAAGGTCTGCCGCGCGCCGCAAGCGCCCTGCGTCTCGACCTCCCAGAGCCCGCCCACCGGGCGCGCCGCCACCACCTCGCACCGGGTCAGGATGCGCGCGCCCAGCCGGGCAGCATCCACGGCATTGAGCACCACGAGGCGGGAATCGTCCACCGTGGCATCGCTGTATTCATAGGCGCGCCGGTAGCGGGGCTTGAGCACCGCGCCGGCCGGATCGCGGGCAAGATCCAGCGCCCTGGTCCCCGGCAGCGAGGAGCGCGCGAGGTGGTCGTAGAGAAACAGCCCCAGCCGGATCAGCCAGCCCGGCCGCCGCCCCCTGAGCCAGGGCATGAGCCGCCCCAGCAGCCTTGACGTGGGCGTGCCCGCCTCAAAGCGCATGTCCGCATCGAGCGGAAAGACGAAGCGCTGCGGCCGCGCGATATGCGGCATGGCGGCGAGCAGCACGTCGCGCTCTCTGAGCGCCTTGCGCACCAGCGAGAACTCGAAATATTCCAGATAGCGCAGCCCGCCGTGAAACAGCTTGGTCGAGGCCGAGGAGGTGGCCGAGGCGAGGTCTCCCTTCTCGGCCAGCGCCACCGAAAGCCCGCGCCCGGCCGCGTCGCGGGCAATGCCGCAGCCATTGACCCCGCCGCCGATGACGAAGAGGTCAAATGCCGCTGGAGCTCCTTTCCGTTCGCGCATGTCTTGCCCGTCTCTTTCCACGCCGCCTGTATGCGGCCAATGCCGGGGCCTTTCCAGCCCTATCTGCCCGCCGCGGGCCGGACGACGCCGCGTTTCGCACGGCGCGCCCCGCGCTTTTCTTTGAACCGTAGGGCGAGTCGGGCTATGCTTGGCCATATCAGAGCGCAGCAGGGATTCTCCCGGAGATGCGCCTGACATCCGGGATGGCCCGTTGGCGCGCAACCGTCAAGGAGTGGAGCCATGCCCGACAAGAAACCGTCCTCCCCCCGTACCGCCCTGATCTGCGGCCCCTACCAGTCGGGAAAGTCCACCCTGTTCGAGGCGCTGCTGGCCGAGGCCGGCGCGCACAAGCGCCACGGCGCCGGGCTGAGCCTCGCCGACCAGAGTCCCGAGGCGCAGGCGCATGGCATGTCCACCGAGATGAACGTGGCTTCGTTCGACTATCTGGGCGAGGCATGGACCCTGATCGACTGCCCCGGCTCGGTCGAACTGGTGCAGGAGGCCGCGGGAGCGCTCGATATCGCCGATATCGCCGTGGTGGTGGTGGAGCCCGAGGAGGAGAAAGCCCGCGCGCTGGCCGGCTGGCTGAAGCTGCTCGATGCCGCCGACGTGCCGCACATGGTGTTCATCAACAAGTTCGACCGGCCGAATCTCTCCCTGCGCGCGCTCTTGCAGGCCTTTCAGGGGGCGAGCGCGCATCCGCTGGTGGCACGCGAAATCCCGATCCGCGAGGGCGGGCGGGTCACCGGGCATGTGGACCTGGTCTCAGAGCGCGCCTTTCACTGGCAGGAGGGGGCGCATTCGAGCCTGATCCCGCTCCCCGAGGCCGCCGCCGGGCGCGAGGCCGAGGCACGCGGCGAACTGCTCGAAAGCCTCGCCGATTTCGACGATACCCTGCTGGAAAAGCTGCTCGAAGACGTGGAGCCGGAGCAGGCCGAAGTCTATGAAAATCTCGGCCGCGACCTGGCGGAAAACCTGGTGGTGCCGGTCTTTTTCGGCTCGGCCCTGGAGGGGCACGGCATCCTGCGGCTGATGAAGGCCCTGCGCCACGACGCGCCCGACATCTCGGTGACATCCGGGCGGCTGGGCGTGCCCCAGGACGGCACCATGCGGCTCGAGGTCTTCAAGACCCGTCACGCGGGCCATGCGGGCAAGGTCTCGCTGGCGCGCATCCTCTCCGGCAGGCTCGGCGCCGGGGAGAGCGTGGCCGGAGCGCGGCCTTCGGGGATGAGCCGCGTCTTTGCCGGCAAACTCACCGGCATCGCGCAGGCCGTGGCCGGCGAGGTGGTCGCCCTGACCAGGCTGGAGGAAGTGGCTACCGGCGACCTGCTCACCGGCGAGACCCGCGAGGCACGCAAATCTCCCCCGCCCGCGCCCCAGTACAGCCTCGCCATCCGGGCCGAAAAGCGCGGCGACGACGTGAAGCTGCCCGAGGCGCTTGCGAAACTGATGGACGAAGACCCCTCCCTCACCGCCGCCTATGACGAGGATACCGGCGAGCATGTGCTCCACGGGCAGGGAGATACCCAGCTGCGCCTGGCGCTGGAAAAGCTCAAGAGCCGGTTCGGGCTCGAAGTCAGCGCCAGCCCCCCGCGCATCGCCTGCCGCGAGACCATCCTCAAGCCCGTCACCACCCGCTACCGCCACAAGAAGCAGAGCGGCGGGCATGGGGAGTTCGGCGAGGTGGAGCTGAAGCTGCGCCCGCTCGCGCGCGGCGAGGGCTTTGCCTTCAGCGAGTCGATTCATGGCGGCGTGGTGCCGAAGCAGTATCACGCCGCGGTCGAGGCCGGGGTGCGCGATGCGCTCCGGTCCGGGCCGATGGGCAATCCGGTGATCGACCTCGCCGTGGAGCTGACCGACGGCAAGCATCACAGCGTGGACAGCTCGGAAATGGCCTTTCGCCGCGCCGCCGCCCAGGCCACCAGAAACGCGCTGAAAGAGGCCGGCACGGTGATGCTCGAGCCGATCCACGCGGTGCGCCTTTCGGTGCCGGACGAGTGCATCGCCGCGGTGCAGAAGATCGTCACCGCCCGCCGAGGCCAGATCCTCGGGCTCGAGGCGAAGGAGGGCTGGGAAGGCTGGGAAGAGGTGGTGGCGCAGATGCCGGCGGCCGAGATGCACGACCTGATCGTGGAACTGCGCAGCGCGACTCAGGGGGCGGGAAGCTTCACGGCCGCGTTCGACCACCTGCGGGAGGTATCGCCCAGGGAAGCCGAGCGCCTGCAGGCCGCGCAATAGGCGTGTCGGCCGGAACCTTTGCGACAGGATCTTCGATGCTCTTCCACGATCTTCCGATCAGGAATGGCAGGGGCGAATCCTGTCGCTGCAAAACCGGAAAACCGGTTTTCCGGAAAAGTGGTATATTATTGTAAAGGCACGACAAATCAGCGCGGACTTCAGGAAATCCAGCCCTGCAGGTTCTCCAGAACGATGCCTTCCAGCATGTCGAGATGCGCCGGATCGTCATTGAGCGCGGGGATATAGGCGAAGCGCGCGCCGCCCGCCGCCTCGAAGGCCTCGCGGATCTCGCCGTTGATCTCCTCCAGCGTCTCCAGGCAGTCGGCGGCAAAGCCCGGCGCGAGCACGGCGATGTCGCGCACGCCCTCGCGGGCGAGCCGGGCCACTTCCTCGACCGTGTAGGGCTTGAGCCATTCGGCCCGACCGAAGCGGGACTGGAAGGAGGTGATGAGCCGTGCTTCGTCGAGCCCCAGCGCCGCGCTGAGCAGGCGCGAGGTCTCGATGCACTGGTCGTAATAGGGGTCCCCCGCCGCGCGGTAGCTCTCGGGCATGCCGTGATAGGAGGCCACCAGCACTTCGGGGCGCCGCTCGCCCAGCGCCGCCCCGACCGAAGCCGCCAGCGCCTTGATGTAAAGCGGGTGGTCGTAATAGGCGGGCACGATGCGCAGGGCGGGCTGGGCCACCTCGCGCATCAGGGCGCGAAACAGCTGGTCGTTGGCCGTCGCCGTGGTGGCGCCGGCATATTGCGGATAGAGTGGAAAGAAGAGCAGCCGTTCGCAGCCCGCCGCGAGCATCCCGCGCAGCACCGCGCGGATCGGCGGCTTGCCGTAGCGCATGGCGTATTCCACCTGCACCGCGTCGCCGAAGCGTGCCTGCATCCGCGCCCGCAGCGCGGCGGTCTGGTCTTCGGTGATCAGCTTCAGCGGGCTGCCGCCGCGCTCGTTGTCCCAGATCTTGCGGTAATTGGCGCCCGAGCGGGAGGGGCGCGTGGTCAGGATCACGCCCTGCAGGAGCGGCTGCCACTTCCAGGGCGCCATGTCCACCACCCGCCGGTCGGAGAGAAACTCGCTCAGATAGCGGCGCATGGACCAGTAATCGGTGCCGTCCGGGGTGCCGAGATTGGCGATCAGTATGCCGGTCCTGCCTGTCATGTCTGCCTCCTGTGCGCGCGCCTCCCTGATAGCGCCCCAGCCCGCCGGGTCAATGCGGCTTATCGGCGTTTTTCAGCGCTTCGGCCAGGCTGATCTCGGCGGAGCCGGGGCGCAGGGGCTTCTGCTGGCTTTCATGGGGTGCCCAGCCGGCGAGAAAGATCAGCTCGAAGCGCGCCAGCACGCGCCCGCCCTCGGCCGGGTTTTCGCGCGCATAAATATCGGCGGCGCGCGCGAATACCGCGCGCCGCGTGGGCCGGCGCAGGCGGTCGGCCATGGCATTGGCCTCGCCCATGGCGCGCAAATCGCGCATCAGCGCATACATGTCCGCGTAGCTCACCTGCTGCTTGAGGCTGTCGGCCACCGGCAGCGCCAGCCCGGCCCGTTGCAGGGCCGCGCCCAGGTCGCGGATCTCGGCCATGGGCAGCACGCGCGGCGAGAGGCCTCCGGCGATCTCGCTTTCGGCCCGCGCCAGAGCGGCACGCAGGCCGGCGAGCGTCTCGCCGCCGAGGCTGACACCGAGAAAGAGGCCGTCGGGCCTGAGCGCCCGGGCGCATTGGATCAGCACCCCCACCGGGTCATCGGCCCAGTGCAGTCCCATGGCGTGAATCACCAGATCATGCGCGCCGGGAGAGAGCTCCAGCACCTCGTCATCGGGGAGGATGCGCGCTTCTGGCAGCAATTTTCGCCAGATTTGCGGAAAATCCGTCACGATCGCCGGTTCTGTAAAGGATCTGTTAACCATTTTCAGGCGATCCTCGACCTCGTCCAGCGCCAGGCGCTGCAAGAACAGCGCCGCGTCACCGGCCCGGTTGCGGGCCCGGTTGCGGGCGCGGGCGCGGTTGCGCCGGAGCGCGCGGCGGTCGGTGAGCTTTGGCGGCGAGGTCATGGCGCGAGTGATACGCAAAGGAGGGCGAAATGCAATCGGCTTTGCGCGTGCTTTATCCCAGCCAGTGCGTTTCCTGCGCGGCGCCGCTGGCCGAGGATTTCGGCCTCTGCGGCGCCTGCTGGGCCGAGACCCCCTTTGTCACCGCCGACACGCTCTGCGACAGCTGCGGCGCCCCGCTCCCCGGCGCGGCGGCGCCGGGCGAGCGCCTCACCTGCGACGAATGCCTGCATACCAGGCGCCCCTGGGCACGCGGCCGCGCCGCGCTCCTCTATCGCGACAATGCCCGCCGCCTCGTGCTCGCGCTCAAGCACCACGACCGCACCGATCTGGCCCGCCCCGCCGGCCGCTGGCTGGCCCGCGCGCTGGAGCCGATCCGGGTGCCGAAAATGCTGATCGTGCCGGTGCCGCTGCACTGGACCCGCCTGATCGCCCGCCGCTACAACCAGGCCGCGCTTCTGGCCCGGGCGCTGGCGCGCGAAACCGGACTCGAATACGCGCCCGACGCCCTGATCCGCCCCCGCCGCACCCCGCCGCTGGAGGACGCTGGCCGCCTGCAGCGCTTCGCCGCCCTTCAGGGCGCGATCCGGCCCCATCCCCGGCGCGGGCACCGCCTTGACGGGCGCGACGTGCTGATCGTGGACGACGTGATGACCACCGGCGCCACCCTTGCCGCCGCCGCCGAAGCCGCCCTTGCCGCCGGCGCCCGCGACGTTTTCACGCTGGTACTGGCGCGCGCCGTGAAAGATGCCTAAATCACCGCCCGAACCATCGTGCCAGGGCAAGTGAGGCTATCATGCAAAAGGTCACCATCTACACGTCGCGATTCTGCGGCTTTTGCCACGCGGCCAAACGTCTGCTAGACAGCAAGGGTGTCGAATACGAGGAGATCGACGTGGGAAGCGACCCGGCCCTGCGCCAGGAGATGATGGCACGCGCCAATGGCGGCTATACGGTGCCGCAGATCTTCATTGGCGAGGCCCATGTGGGCGGCTGCGACGACCTCTACGCGCTGGAGCGCGGCGGCAAGCTCGACGCGCTGCTGGCCGGTTAGGCGGCCGCGGATGCGGGTCGGGCTGGTGCAGCTGAATGCGGGCGACGACCCGGCGGCGAACCTCCCGGTGACGCTGGACTTCGTGCGCGAGGTGGCGGCGGGAGGGGCGCGATTCGTCCTGACGCCGGAAGTCACCAACTTTGTGTCAATGGACCGCGCGCTGGCCGCCCGCGTGCTGCACCGCGAGGGCGAAGACCCCACCCTTGCCGCCCTGCGAGAAGAGGCGCGGGCGCTGGGCATCTGGCTTCTGATCGGCTCGCTGGCGCTTCTGACCGGCGACGCCGACGGGCGGCTCGCCAACCGCTCCTTCATGGTCAGCCCCGCCGGCGAGGTGGTGGCGCGTTATGACAAGATCCACATGTTCGACGTGGAGATCGACGCGAGCGAAACCTACCGCGAAAGCGCCGGCTACCGCCCCGGCGACCGGGCGGTGATCGCGCGCACCGATTTCGCCGATGTGGGCATGGCGATCTGCTATGACGTTCGCTTCCCGCACCTGTTCCGCGCGCTGGCGCAGGCGGGCGCGCACATCCTCACCGTGCCTGCCGCCTTCTCCCCCGTCACCGGCAGGGCGCATTGGGAAGTGCTGCTGCGCGCCCGGGCGATCGAGAACGGCGCCTTCGTGCTCGCGCCGGGCCAGTGCGGCCACCATGGCGGCAAGCGCTATACGCATGGCCATTCCCTCGCCGTTGCCCCCTGGGGCGAAGTACTGGCCGATGGCGGCGAGGCGCCGGGGGTGACGCTCGTCAACCTGGAGTTGACAGCTGTCAACTCTGCCCGCGCCCGCATCCCCTCGCTCTCCCACGACCGCAGCTTCACGGGGCCGGCATGAGCGACACGACCGCCTCCGAGACCCTCTCCATCGCCCTGTTCGGCGAGATGTTCATGGCCGGGCAACTGGCGCGCAATGCCCTTTCGCGGGCCCTGCCCAAGGGCATGGAGCTGAGCCATTTCTCGGTGCTCAACCACCTCGCCCACGCCTCCGGCCCGAAAAGCCCGGCGCAGCTGGCGCGGGCCTTTCACCTGACCCGCGGCGCCATGACCAACACGCTGAACAAGCTCGAATGGGCGGGGCATGTGCATATCCACCCGGACTGGGACGACGCCCGGCGCAAGATGGTAACGATCAGTCCCGCCGGGCTGGCCGCGCGCGACGCCGCGCTGCAGGCGATCACCCCGATCATTGCCGATATCGTGGCCGCGATCGGCCCGGAAAAGGCCCGCGCCGCCCTGCCGGTGCTGCGCGAGATGCGCGAGCGGTTGGGCGAGATCGGATAGGAAGCGGGGGTTTCACACCCCCGCACCCCCGTGGGATATTTGTGGACCAATGATGGCAGGGGCGGTTCAGGCCCGGTCGATGGCCTGCGGTTTGCTGCTGGCGATGGCGTAATTGACCGACAGGTCGCGTTCGGACAGGGACCAGCGCCAGCCGAGCGGGTTGAAGGTGAAGCCGGTGCGGGCTTTGACCTGCAGCCCGGCCTGTTCGAGATACTGCGCCAGCTCATCCGGGGTGATGAACTTGCGCCATTCATGAGTGCCGCGCGGCAGCCAGCGCATCACCTGCTCGGCGCCGATGATGGCGACCGCATAGCTCTTGAGGTTGCGGTTGATGGTCGAGGTGAGCAGCAGCCCGCCGGGCCTGAGCAGCTTCTGACAGGAGGTCAGGAAGGCGAGCGGGTCGGCCACATGCTCGACGATCTCCATCGCCAGCACCACGTCGAACTGCTCGCCCGCCGCTTCCAGCGCCTCGGCGGTGCTGTAGCGGTAGTCGATCGCGAGCCCGACCTGCTCGGCATGGAGACGCGCCACCGGGATATTGCCCTCGGCCGCGTCCGCGCCCACCACCTCGGCCCCGAGCCGGGCCATGGGCTCGCTCAGCAGCCCGCCGCCGCAGCCGATATCGAGCAGGCGCAGCCCCTCGAACGGGCGCTTCCGCTCCCGGTCGCGCCCGAAATGCCCGGCGATCTCACGCACGATGAATTCGAGCCGCACCGGGTTCATCATGTGCAGCGGCTTGAACTTGCCCTCCGGGTCCCACCATTCGGCGGCCATGGCCTCGAACTTGGCGACTTCGGCGGCGTCGATACTGGTCTGCATTGCGCTCTCTTTTCACATGGCGATAGGTCTCGGGGCGTTATATAGGTCAGATATGGACCGGGTGTCAGACAAAAACAGGCCGCGCGGCAAACTTTATCCGCCGATTCGCCCCTACAGCCAGCAGATGCTGGATGTGGGCGATGGCCACATGGTCTATCTCGAGGAAAGCGGCAACCCGCAGGGCATCCCGGTGGTGGTGTTTCACGGCGGGCCCGGCGGCGGCTCCAGCCCCACCATGCGCCGCTTTTTCGACCCGGAGGCCTACCGGATCGTCCTGTTTGACCAGCGCGGCTGCGGCAATTCGCTCCCGCACGCGGTGGTGCGCGACAACACCACCTGGCACCTGATCCAGGACATCGAATATATCCGCGAGACGCTCGGGATCGACCGCTGGATCGTCTTCGGCGGCTCCTGGGGGGCGACGCTGGCGCTGGTCTATGCCCAGACCCATCCGCGCGCGGTGGCCTATCTGGCTTTGCGCGGGGTGTTCCTGGCGACCCGGGCCGAGCTTGAATGGTTCTATGGCGGCGGGGCGGGGCGTTTCTTCCCGGAACTGTGGGAGAACTTTACCCGCCTGATCCCCGAAGAAGAACAGGGGGACATGATCAAAGCTTACCATAAGCGATTGTTTTCAAAGGATAAAACAGAACAATCCCTCTATGCCAAGGCCTGGGCCGGCTGGGAAAACGCGCTCGCCTCGATCGACAATCCCGCGCGGCCCATCGACATGCCCGGCGACTATGCCCTGGCCTTTGCCAAGATCGAGAATCACTATTTCACCCACGGCGCCTTTCTCGACCGCGACGGGCAGATACTGGACGACATGTTCCGCATCGCCCATATCCCCGGCACCATCGTGCAGGGGCGCTTCGACATGATCTGCCCGCCCACCGCCGCCCACAGCCTGCACCGGCGCTGGCCCTCGAGCGAGCTCAGGATGGTCCACAAGGCCGGCCACGCCCTCTCCGAGCCCGGCATCGCCGCCGAGCTTGTCCAGCTGATGGACAAGCTCAAGCGCCAGCGCGAAACGCTGGGGCTGTAGGTCACCGACATGCGCCCTTGCGCCCGGCGCCGATTCCTCCTATATCAGCCTCGACAGCGGCGCTTCGGCTTCCACCCCCGAGGCTCCACCGGAGAGTTTCACGGGCCGCGCGCCCGTTTTTTTGTGCCCGCCCGCCGGGCCGGAGATAGCCGACATGAGCGACCTGATCGCCAGGACAAGCATTGACCGCCGCCTTGCCGACATCGTGCGGCCGGTGGTGGAGGGCATGGGCTATGAGCTTGTGCGCCTGCGCCTGTCGGGCGGCAGGAAGCCGGTGCTGCAGGTCATGTCCGAGCGTCCCGGCGGCGGGATCGAGGTGGACGACTGCGCCGAGATCTCCACCGCGCTCAGCGCCGTGCTCGATGTGGAAGACCCGATCGAGGGCAATTACACGCTGGAGGTTTCCTCCCCCGGCATCGACCGCCCGCTGACCCGGCTCGCCGATTTTGCCGAATGGAAGGGCTACCTCGCCAGGCTCGAGACCAGCGAGCTTATCGAAGGGCGCAAGCGCTTCAAGGGGGTGCTTGAGGGCACCGAGGGCGACGAGGTGCTCATCAGTATCGAAGAGGGCACGATCGGGCTGAAATTCGACTGGCTGGCCGATGCCCGGCTGGTGCTGACCGACGAGCTGATCCGCGACATGCTGCGCGCCCGCAAGGCCGGCGCCGTGGACGAGAGCAAATTTGACCAGATAGAGACCGAAGACGGTTCCGAGGAGGGCTGACATGTCTATCACATCCGCAAACCAGCTGGAGCTGCTCCAGACCGCCGCCGCCGTGGCGCGCGAAAAGATGATCGACCCCGAACTGGTCGTCGAGGCCATGGAAGAGAGCCTGGCGCGCGCCGCCAAGAGCCGCTACGGGGCCGAGATGGACATTCGCGTCTCGATCGACCGCAAGACCGGTCGCGCCACCTTTACCCGCGTGCGCACCGTGGTCGAGGATGACGCGCTCGAGAATTACCAGGCCGAGATGACCGTGGAGCAGGCCCGCCAGTATATGGACGATCCCAAGGTCGGCGATACCTTTGTCGAGGAAGTGCCGCCGGTGGAGCTGGGCCGCATCGCCGCCCAGAGCGCCAAGCAGGTGATCCTGCAAAAGGTGCGCGAGGCCGAGCGCGACCGCCAGTACGAGGAGTTCAAGGACCGCGCCGGCACCATCATCAACGGCGTGGTCAAGCGCGAGGAATACGGCAATGTCATCGTCGATGTGGGCGTGGGCGAGGCGATCCTGCGGCGCAACGAGAAGATCGGCCGCGAAAGCTACCGCCCCAATGACCGCATCCGCGCCTATGTCAAGGACGTGCGCCGCGAGCAGCGCGGCCCGCAGATCTTCCTCAGCCGCACCGCGCCCGAATTCATGGCCGAGCTGTTCAAGATGGAAGTGCCCGAGATCTACGACGGCATCATCGAGATCAAGGCCGTGGCCCGCGACCCGGGCTCGCGCGCCAAGATCGCGGTGATTTCCTACGACAATTCCATTGACCCGGTCGGCGCCTGCGTCGGCATGCGCGGCTCGCGCGTGCAGGCGGTGGTCAACGAGCTTCAGGGCGAGAAGATCGACATCATCCCGTGGAACGAGGACGTGCCCACCTTTCTCGTCAATGCGCTCCAGCCCGCCGAGGTCTCCAAGGTAGTGATCGACGAAGACGCCGAGCGGGTCGAAGTGGTGGTGCCCGAAGAGCAGCTCAGCCTCGCCATCGGCCGGCGCGGCCAGAACGTGCGCCTCGCCAGCCAGCTGACGGGCCTCGATATCGACATCCTCACCGAGGAAGAGGAAAGCGCCCGCCGCCAGGCCGAATTTGTCGAGCGCACCAGGCTGTTCATGGAGACGCTGGATCTCGACGAATTCTTCGCCCAGCTGCTGGTGGCCGAGGGCTTCACCAGCCTCGAGGAAGTGGCCTATGTGGAGCTCGACGAACTGCTGGTGATCGACGGGGTGGACGAAGAGACCGCCAACGAGCTTCAGGCCCGCGCCCGCGACGTGCTCGAGGAGCGCAATCGCAAGGCGCTCGAACACGCCCGCGAACTGGGCGCCGAGGACAGCCTGATCGCCTTCGAGGGGCTGACCCCGCAGATGATCGAGGCACTGGCCGAAGACGGGATCAAGACCATCGAGGATTTCGCCACATGCGCCGATTGGGAGCTGGCCGGCGGCTGGACCACGGTCGATGGCGAGCGGGTCAAGGATAACGGCATCCTCGAGCCCTTCGACGTGAGCCTCGAAGAGGCGCAAAATCTGGTGATGACCGCCCGCATCATGCTGGGCTGGGTCGATCCGGCCGATCTGGAAAGCGAGGACGACGCCGAAGAGGACGAAGCCGCCGAGGAGGCTGAAGCCTGATCGCAGGCTTCAGGTGCTCCCCGTGACCCGCGGCGGCCGGAAAAAGCAGCGAGGCGCGCCCGAGCGGCGCTGCATCGCCACGGGCGAGACCGGGCCGCGCGCGCGGCTGATCCGCTTCGTGGTCGGCCCGGACGATGCGCTGGTGCCGGACCTCTCGGGCAAGCTGCCGGGGCGCGGCATCTGGGTGAGCCCCGACCGCGCGGCGCTGGAAAGAGCGACACAGAAGGGCCTTTTCGCCCGCGCCGCGCGCCGGCCGGTCACGGTGCCCGGGGGGCTTGCCGATCAGGTCGAGACCGCCCAGGCCACGCGGCTGATCCACCTGATCTCGCTGGCGCGCAAGGCCGGCGAGGCGGTGGCCGGATACGAGAAGGTCAGGGGCTGGCTCGCCAGCGGCCGGGCGGCCCTGCTTCTGCAGGCCAGCGACGGCTCGCCCCGGGGCAGATCGAAGCTGCGCCCCCCCGGCGGGCAGGAAACCCTGATCGACATGCTCAGCGCCGACGAATTGGGTTTGGCATTCGGGCGGGAAAATGTGATACATGGCGCGCTTGCCGCTGGCGGACTCGCGCAACGTGTTGTAGATGAGGCCGCAAGGCTGCAAGGCTTGCGCGCAAGAAGCGGCGGATGAGCGCCGGAAAGGTACGAAGACCAGATGAGCGATAGTGACGGCAAAAAGACCCTCGGGCTGCGTGGCGGTCCCCGCATGGGACAGGTGAAGCAGAGCTTCAGCCACGGCCGGACCAAGAATGTGGTGGTGGAGACCAAGCGCAAGCGCGTCGTGGTGCCCAAGCCCGGCGCCAAACCCGGCGCCGCCAACCGCGCCCCCGCCCCGGCCAAGAGCGACCCGTCCAAGCGCCCGGCCGGGATCTCCGATGCGGAAATGGCCCGCCGGATGAAGGCACTGGCCGCCGCCAAGGCGCGCGAGGCCGAAGAGGCCGCCCGCCGCGAGGCCGAGGAAAAGGCCCGCGCCGAAGAGCGCGCCCGCCGCCGTGCCGAGGCCGAAGCCAGGGAGCGCGAGGAGCGCGAGCGCGCCGAAAAGGCCCGCGCCCGCGCCGAAGAGGACGCACGCAAGCAGCGCGAGGCCGAAGAGGCCCGCGCCCGCGGCAAGAAGGCAGCCCAGCCGGCCGCCGACCCGGCCGCCGCCCAGGCCGCCGAGCGCGCCCGCCCCGCCGGCAAGGGCGCGCCCGCGCGCAAGCAGGAGCGCGACCAGCGCGGCGGCAAGCCCGGCAAGGGCGCGCGCGATTCGGGCCGCCGCTCCGGCAAGCTGACGCTGAACCAGGCCCTTTCGGGCCGCGACGGCGGCCGCCAGCAATCGCTCGCCGCCATGCGCCGCAAGCAGGAGCGCGCCCGGCAGAAGGCCATGGGCCAGGCCACCCCGCGCGAAAAGGTCATCCGTGACGTGCAGGTGCCCGAGGCGATCATGGTCTCCGAACTGGCCAACCGCATGGCCGAGCGCGTCGCCGATGTGGTCAAGGCGCTGATGCAGATGGGCATGATGGTCACCCAGAACCAGACCATCGACGCCGACACCGCCGAACTGATCGTCGAGGAGTTCGGCCACCGCGTGGTCCGCGTCTCCGACGCCGATGTGGAAGACGTGCTCAAGGCCGAGGAGGACAGGCCCGAAGACCTCGAGCCGCGCCCGCCGGTGATCACCATCATGGGCCATGTGGACCACGGCAAGACCTCGCTCCTCGACAAGATCCGCCACACCAAGGTCACCGCGGGCGAGGCCGGCGGCATCACCCAGCATATCGGCGCCTATCAGGTAAAGACCGACGACGGCACGGTGCTGACCTTCCTCGACACGCCGGGCCACGCCGCCTTTACCTCGATGCGGGCGCGCGGCGCGCAGGTGACCGATATCGTGGTGCTGGTGGTGGCAGCCGATGACGCGGTGATGCCCCAGACCGTCGAGGCGATCAACCACGCCAAGGCCGCCGGCGTGCCGATGATCGTGGCGATCAACAAGATCGACCTGCCCGCCGCCGACCCGGACAAGGTGCGCACCGACCTGCTCCAGCACGAGGTGATCGTCGAAAAGCTCTCCGGCGACGTGCAGGATGTGGAAGTCTCCGCCGCCACCGGCCAGGGGATCGACGAGCTGCTGGAGGCCATCGCCCTTCAGGCCGAGATCCTCGAGCTCAAGGCCAATCCGAACCGCGCCGCCGAGGGCGCCGTGATCGAGGCCAAGCTCGATGTGGGCCGCGGCCCCGTCGCCACCGTGCTGGTGCAGAAAGGCACGCTGAGGCAGGGCGATGTCTTCGTCGTCGGCGAGCAGTGGGGCAAGGTCCGCGCCCTGGTCAACGACCGCGGCGAGCGGGTCAAGGAAGCCGGCCCCTCGGTGCCGGTCGAGGTGCTCGGCCTGCACGGCACGCCCGAGGCCGGCGACGTGCTCAACGTGGTCGAGACCGAGGCCACCGCCCGCGAAATCGCCGAATACCGCCACGAAAAGGCCAAGGAGAAGCGCGCCGCCGCCGGGGCCGCCACCACGCTCGAGCAGCTCATGGCCAAGGCCAAGGCGGATGAAAACGTCGCCGAGCTGCCGGTGCTGGTCAAGGCCGACGTGCAGGGCTCGGCCGAAGCCATCGTGCAGGCGCTGGAAAAGATCGGCAATGACGAGGTGCGCGTGCGCGTGCTCCATTCCGGCGTCGGCGCCATTACCGAGACCGATGTGGGGCTGGCCGAAGCCTCCAAGGCCCCGATCATCGGCTTCAATGTCCGCGCCAATGCCAGCGCCCGCAAGAGCGCGAACCAGAAGGGCGTGGAGATCCGCTATTACAGCGTGATCTATGACCTCGTGGATGACGTGAAGGCCGCGGCGAGCGGCCTGCTCAGCGCCGAGGTGCGGGAGAATTTCATCGGCTATGCCGAGATCCGCGAGGTGTTCAAGGTCTCCGGCGTGGGCAAGGTCGCCGGCTGCCTCGTCACCGAAGGCGTGGCCCGCCGCTCGGCCGGCGTGCGGCTCTTGCGCGACAACGTGGTGATCCACGAAGGCACGCTCAAGACCCTCAAGCGCTTCAAGGACGAGGTGGCCGAGGTGCAGTCCGGCCAGGAATGCGGCATGGCCTTCGAGAATTACGACGACATCCGCAAGGGCGATGTGATCGAGATCTTCGAGCGCGAGGAAATCCAGCGCACGCTGGACTGATCCGCGAGGAAGAAAGGCCGCTTTCGGGCGGCCTTTTCATCACGTCAGCAAGCCATCATCACTTCGCGCTGGCGCTCACCGGGAAGCCTTCGAACAGCCTGTCGCCGACCCGCACGACTATGCGTCCCTGCGCGCCCTTGCGCACGAACAGCCCCTGCACCTGGACACACGATCCCAGCTGGATTGTTTTTACCATGACATCCCCCAATGCCCTGTCCCGCAAGAATATTAGCCTGCATCCGGCTCCGGCGCAACAGATCGCAAAAGGCTGCTACAACAGGTCGCGCAATACCGGGATCAGGGGCGCGTCGGCCGGGGGCATGGGGTAGGAGTCGATCTCGCCGATGCGCACCCATTTCAGCACCTGCCCCTCCAGCGGCCGCACCACGCCCTCCCATTTGCGGCAGGCAAAGAGCGGCATCAGCAGGTGGAAGTCTTCGTAAGCGTGGCTGGCAAAGCTGAGCGGGGCGAGGCAGGAACGCCAGGTCTCGATCCCGAGCTCCTCGCGCAGTTCGCGTATCAGCGCCGCTTCCGGGCTTTCGCCGGGCTCGACCTTGCCGCCCGGGAATTCCCACAGCCCGGCCATGGCCTTGCCCTCCGGGCGCCGGGCCAGCAGCAGGCGCCCGTCGCGGTCGATCAGCGCAACGGCAGAGACCAGCACCAGCTTCACGAGCGGTAATCCGCGTTGATGGTGATGTAGCCGTGGGTCAGGTCGCAGGTCCAGATCGTGGCCGCGCCCTCGCCCAGCCCCAGATCCACCGCGATGGTGATCTCCGGGGCCTTCATCACCGCCGCGCCATCCTCCTCGCGATAGCCCGGCGCGACCCAGCCCCTTTCGGCCACCAGCACATCGCCGAAGCGGATCGTCAAGAGGTCGCGCTCGGCCCGGGCGCCGGATTTGCCGATCGCCATCACCACCCGGCCCCAGTTCGGGTCTTCGCCGGCAATGGCGGTCTTGACCAGCGGCGAATTGGCAATGGCAAAGGCATGGGTGCGCGCGTCCGCCTCGCTTGCGGCACCGGTGACGCGCACGGTGACGAACTTGCTCGCCCCCTCGCCATCGCGCACCACCTGCTGGGCCAGGTCGCGCATGACCCCGTGGAGCGCCGCGCGAAACTCGGCGCTGCCCTCGACATCGACCCCCGAAGCCCCCGTCGCCGCCACCAGCAGCGTGTCGGAGGTGGAAGTGTCGCTGTCAACGGTGATCGCATTGAAGGTGCTGCCCACCAGCGCGCCGACCATCTCCTGCAGCGCCGGCTGGGCAATCCGGGCATCGGTGAAGATGAAGACCAGCATGGTGGCCATGTCCGGCGCGATCATGCCGGAGCCCTTGGCGATGCCGGCGATTTTCACCCGCCTGCCGTCGATCTCGACCGCTGCCCCCGCGCCCTTGGCAAAGGTGTCGGTGGTGCGGATCGCCTCCGCCGCATCGCGGATGCGCGCGGGCGAAAGGCCCAGGGCGAGCGCGCCGAGATGAGCGCTGATCTTCTCGTGCGGCAGCGGCTCGCCGATAACCCCGGTGGAGGCCGTGAACACCCGCTCGCGGGCGATGCCGAGGGTCTCGGCCACGGCCCCGGTCAGCGCCCGCACCGCCTCGACCCCACGCCCGCCGGTAAAGGCATTGGCATTGCCGGCATTGACGAGGATCGCCGCCTTGCCGGAAGGCGCGCCGCCGAGCTTCGCCTGGCAGTCCAGCACCGGCTCGGCGCGGGTGGCCGAGCGGGTGAATGCCCCGGCGATTGCCGTGCCTTCCGCCAGCTCCGCCAGCATCACGTCGGGCCGGCCCACATATTTGGTACCGGAATTCACCGTGGCAAAGCGCACGCCCTCGATCGCCGGCAGGTCGGGAAAGCGCGGCGGGGCAAGCGGCGAGACCGGGGGCTGCCCGCCGCCTCCGGCTTCCCCGGCCCGCTTCAAGGCGCGCTTGAGCTTCTTCAGCTTCTTGCGCAGCCGCTTTATCTCGGCCTTTTTGCCCATGCTTTCAGGGGTTTACTTCAGCAGGTCGTCATTGCGCAGAAGCGAAGGGTCGATCTTGTCCAGATCGGCGCGCTCCACATCAGCCCCCTCCAGCAGCTTGGCAAGCGCCGCTTCCACGGCATTGTCCTGCAGCTTCTGTACCAGTTCCTCGGCCACCTCGGCCAGCGGCGGAATTGGCTTGTCGCGGGTCTCGTTGAGCCGGATCACATGCCAGCCGAACTGGGTCTGCACCGGCTCCTGGCCGATCGTGCCCGGCTCCAGCGCCATCACCGCCTGTTCGAACGGCTCCACCATCATGCCCTTGCCGAACCAGCCGAGCTTGCCGCCATTGGGGCCGGAGGGGCCGGTGGATTTCTCCTGGGCGAGGGTCGCGAAATCGGCGCCGTCATTGAGCTGCTGGATCAGAGCTTCGGCCTCTTCCCTGGTTTCCACCAGGATGTGGGAAGCGTTGTATTCGGTCTCGGGCTCGGCATTGGCATAGGTCTCGTCATAGAGTTTCTGCAAGGCCTCCTCGGTTATCGCCTCCGCCATGACCTCATCCAGCTTTTCCCCGGCGATCAGGGCGCGGCGTTCATTCTCGAGCCGCAGCTCGGTGGCATGGCTCAACTCCCCGATTGCCTGGGCCAGCAGGGTCTGCTGGATCAGCTGCTCCAGGATGCCCTCGAACAGCACCTCGTCGGGCAGGGCCTGATACTGCTCGGGCAGGGCGGCGCGGGTGGCGATGACATGGCCGAGCGTGATCGCCTCGCCGTTTACGGTCGCCAGCACGGTATCGGCGCTGACCTCCTCGGCCGCCGACGCGGCTTCCTCGGCGGCTGCCGGCGCCGCGCTCTCCTGCGCCAGGGCGGGGGAGAACGCGGGGGCGGCAAGCAGGATCGTCAGCAATGCGGTCTTGGTCTTCAACATGTTTTGTCCTTTGAATCAGGCCGGCAGTCCCGGCGACATTGACACTCCCCCCCCTGCCCCTTACATCGCTGAGGGTCCGGGCGGCGCTTGACTTCGCGCCCTTGATAGGCGGATGCGCGAGGGGGGGCAAGCGCTCTCCCGAGCGGGCTGGTTAACATTATTGCGAACGGGGCAAAACATGCTGGGCTTGGGAAAATTGGCCAGAAAGGTCTTTGGCACCGCCAATGACCGCAAGATCAAGGCAACCGCCCCGATCGTGGCCAGGGTAAACGCGCTGGAGCCGGAATTCGAAAAGCTCTCCGACGCGGAGATCATCGAAAAGACCCGCGCATTCCAGAAACGCGCGCAGGAGGGCGAATCGCTCGACGACCTCTTGCCCGAGGCCTTTGCCAATTGCCGCGAGGCGGCGCGCCGGGCGCTGGGCCTGCGCGCCTTCGACGTGCAGCTGATGGGGGCGATCTTCCTGCATCAGGGCATGATCGCCGAGATGAAGACCGGCGAGGGCAAGACCCTCGTCGCCACCTTCGCCGCCTATCTCAATGCGCTCACCGGCAAGGGCGTGCATGTGGTCACGGTCAACGACTACCTCGCCAAGCGCGATGCCGAGTGGATGGGCAAGGTCTATGCCCAGCTGGGCCTGACCACCGGCGTGGTCTACCCCCAGCAGCCCGACGACGAAAAGCGCGCCGCCTATCAGGCCGACATCACCTATGCCACCAATAACGAACTCGGCTTCGACTACCTGCGCGACAACATGAAATCCGAGCTCAAGGACATGTATCAGCGCGGGCACAATTACGCCATCGTCGATGAGGTGGACTCGATCCTGATCGACGAAGCGCGCACGCCGCTGATCATCTCCGGCCCGGCCCAGGACCGCTCGCAGCTTTACATCGAGATCGACAAGCTCATTCCCGAAGTGCAGCCCGAACATTACGAACTCGACGAAAAGACCCGCAACGTCACCTTTACCGAAGAGGGCAACGAATTCCTCGAGCGCCGCCTGCACGAGATGGGCCTGCTGCCCGAGGAGCAGTCGCTCTATGCGCCCGAAAGCACCACCATCGTCCACCATGTGAACCAGGCCCTGCGCGCGCATGTGCTGTTTCACAAGGACAAGGATTACATCGTGCGAAACGGCGAGGTGGTGCTGATCGACGAATTCACCGGCCGCATGATGGTCGGCCGGCGCCTGTCCGAGGGCCTGCACCAGGCGATCGAGGCCAAGGAGGGCGTGGCGATCCAGCCGGAAAACGTGACGCTGGCCCAGGTCACCTTCCAGAACTATTTCCGCCTCTATGACAAGCTCGCCGGCATGACCGGCACCGCGATGACCGAGGCCGAGGAGTTTGACGAGATCTACAAGCTCGGCGTGGTCGAGGTGCCGACCAACCTGCCGGTGGCGCGGGTGGACGAGCACGATGCGGTCTATCGCACCGCCCGCGAGAAGTACGAAGCCGTGGTCGAGAGCATCAAGGAGGCCCACGAGAAGGGCCAGCCGGTGCTGGTGGGCACCACCTCGATCGAAAAGAGCGAAATGCTCTCGGGCCTGCTGAAAAAGGCCGGGATCAGGCACAACGTCCTGAACGCCCGCCAGCACGAGCAGGAAGCCCAGATCATCGCCGATGCCGGTCGCCCCGGCGCGGTGACGATCGCCACCAACATGGCCGGGCGCGGCACCGATATCCAGCTTGGCGGCAATGTGGAGATGCGCGTGCTTCAGGCCCTGGCCGAAGACCCCGAGGCCGACCCGGCCGAGATCCGCAAGAAGATCGAGGCCGAAGTCGCCGCCGACAAGGAAAAGGTCAAGGCGGCCGGCCATGTTG